>JBEDHM010000195.1:0-4560 GCA_041174105.1 Cyanobacteriota bacterium
TTCCAGACCCCAGGCTTGATATGGCGCCGACCAGCGGCTGGGGGAGAGCCGCAGATACGACACAGCCAAGGGGCAGGCCACCGGCAGCAAGGCCGGTAGCTGGGCGATCAGGGCCGCCAGCACACCAGCCCCCTCTGCAGAACAATCCGGTGCTCCGCCAAACAGGGGCTGCCCCCGATGGCTGGCACTGATGTGCAGGTGGCCGCCATTGCCCACCAGAGACGGATCCACCACCGGGCTAAAGGAGCAGCGCCAACCAAAGCGTTGGCTCACCCGCTGGATCACCAATTTGGCCAGCACCAGCTGGTCGGCGGCGGCCAGCGGATCCAAAGGCGCTAGCGATAGCTCGAATTGGCTGGGGCCGTATTCGGGATGGAGTTGCAACCAACCCACCCCAGCGGCATCGAGGGCATCGCCCAGGCTGGCGAGGTAATCCATGCCTTGGATCAGGCGATCGGCCCCGTAGGGACCACCGGCCACCCCTTGTCCGTGGTCTTGGCCTACAACCCATTCGATTTCAAAGCCGGCCAGCAACTCCAGTTTCTGGGCTTGCAGGTGGGCCAGTTGTTGCTGGCAAAAATTGCGCTGGTCGCCGGAGTAGGCCTGCCCTTGGCGGTCGTGGCGCGTGGCGGGAGCCCAGGCCCAGCCTGTTTGCGCATCAAGCATCGCGATGCGCCCCACGTCAGCCACCAGGCGCAGATCACCATCGGGCCGGGCTAAGCGGTGGGCTGGATCAATGGAGCCATCCACCAAAAAGGCATCCGATACCGGTGAGAGGCCCACCCCCTCGATCACGGCCTCTGCCAGCCGTGCAATGGGAATCGTTTTGACAAGGGTTTGGCCGGCGTTGTTCACCGTGGTGATTGCCAGGCGGCGGATCCCTGCGGCCTGCAGGGTTTTGATCTGCTTGGCGAGTGAGTGCTTTGCGAGTGGGTGTCTTCCCATGGTGCCGGTGGTGTTGGCGACGGCAGGCGTTGGTGGCTAGGGCTGCAGCTGGAGACGGTTGCAGAGGCGTGGCAGGGTGAGCCCTTGCACCAGCAGGTTGATCACCACCACGATGAACACAATGCTCTGGGCATTTTGGGCCAGTGCCTGCACGTTGGCTGGATCAATCCCGCGAAGCTGGGGAATGTCACTCACCACGTTGTAAGAGAGCGCCAGCGGCACGGCCCCCCGCAGGCCGCACCAGGCCACCAGCAGGCTTTCCCGGCGACTAAACGGGGAGAGAGGTTGGAAAATCAGCACGCTGAGTGGGCGAGCCACCAGCATCAATGCCCCGGCGGTGATCACGCCCACCGGTAGGGCAGGCACGAGCTGCTGCGGATTCACCAACAGGCCAAAGAGCAGGAAGATCGTGATTTCGGTCATGGTGTTGAAGGGCAAGAGAACCTCCTGCAGCGACTCGGGGTTGATTTCGCTGTGGCGGTAGTGCATGTTTGTCATCAACACGCCGGTGAGATAGACGGCAATAAATCCCGATCCTCCGAGGAAATGGGTGACGCCGTAATCCACAAAGGCAATGGAGATTGCCACAACCAGCAATTGGGCTTTTTCGTGGACTAAATGATCAATCACAAATTTAGCCACGTAGCCAAACAGGGCGCCCACGATCAAACCTCCACCCACCTGCTGCAGGAAGTTGCGCAGGCCCGACAGGATCACGAAAGCCAGAGTGGTCTCACTGCCCTGGGCCCCCTGGGGGATGGTGAGAAACACGCCTCCGACCAGGCCAAACACCAGCAGGGCCGAGGGATCATTCACCGACGATTCAAATTCGAGCAGATGGATAAGCCGCTCGGGTAGGAAACGCCGCACACTGGAGAGCACGCTGATGGTGGCACCGGCATCGGTGGAACCCAGGCAGGCAGCAATCAGCAGGGCTGCGCCAATCGGCATCGAACGTTGAAAACCCGGGGTGATGGCATTGCCAACCGGTGAGGCCAGAAACCAGATCAGGACGCCCAGCACCACAGACGAAACCGTGACACCACCAACGGCCAGCACAACGCCATATTTCCAAAACCCCCGAATCGTGGTGAGATCGGTTTTGAGTCCGGCGTAAAACAGCAGCAGGGCCAAGCCAAACACAAACAGATTTGCAACCTCTGCGTGGGTGACATTCAGCGCGCTAATGTTGATGCCAAGGCCCAGGAGTAGCACCCCCAAAATGGCCGGGATCCCCAGCTGAATTGAAAAACGGCTGATGGCCAGGGTGCCCAGAAACAGCACCCCAATGAACAACAGCTGGCCTTCCAAGGACACCCCTGAAAGGCCAGGACTGTGGGCTAGGCCGAGGAGAGGCGCTCCCATCAATGGCAACCGGGTTGGAGTGTGGCCGCTTGGGCGTCGCTCAATCGGCCCGCGGCATGCAACACGGCTGTGATCTGCTCAATGGTCACCACAGCATGGAAGCGGTAGCCAGCTAACGCCAGTCGCTCTTTGGCCTGGCGCTGATGGTCGCCTCCGTGGTCGAGGAACACCACCACATCCCGCACCACCAGGCCGGAGCTTTCCAATTTGGCGATGCCTTCGAGCACACTCCCCCCCGTAATCAAAATGTCGTCGACCACCACCACGTGATCGCCCTCGTCGAAATCTCCCTCGATCAGGCGCCGGGCTCCATGGGCTTTCACCTCCTTGCGGGGGTAGATCAGGGGTTTGTGCAATTGCAGCGACAGGCCTGTCGCCGTGGGCAAGGAACCATAGGGAATGCCAGCAATGCGATCAAACATCAGGCCTTCCAGTTGGCCGGCATAGGCATGGAGAACCCGATGAAAGAGGTTGGGATCGGAAATGATCTGACGCAGATCGATGTAGTAGTTGAAGATGGCTCCAGAGGCCTGCACGTATTCACCAAAGAGCAAGCAACCGATATCAAACAACTCCACCACAAGGTTCGCGAGCTCTTCATCGAGGTGATCCACCATCCCCCGCTGGACCGCTGGCTTGGCGCCTGGGGCTTCGGCGGGCGCTGGGGGTTGCGGTAACCACAGGGCACAGCCCGACTCACTGACAGATTGGCTTTCCAGCCAGGCTTCCCGCTGGCTGTTGATCTGCTCTTTGAGCGCCTGGGATTTTGCCCCGATGGCGTCTTCAATCAGCAGATTCTGGGGCAGGGGCAACAGCAACCCATCGGCGGCAGCACTGAGCCCGGCCTGCAGCATCGCCTTGAGGTTGTCGTCTTCGCTCCACAGACTGCGCAGGATCAAAAAGCGTTGCGGAGCTGCAGCGCGAACCCGCGCCAGCACGGCGGGATCACTGGTGCCCACCTCAAGCAACACCTGCTCCGGCGTTCCCCAGAGTTGGGTTTCACGCACGATCCGCAGATAGAGCGGCTCACTCTCATTGGGAAAGTGCTGGATCAGCCGGGCGGCCTGGTTGGAGCTGTGGCAGGTCATCACCACGGCCTTGCCCGGGTAGAGCAGGAAGGGGGCGGCGATGTCCTGGCCCGCTAGGGGCGAGAGGGTGACCGCATCGGCGCCGAACTCCTTGAACAGGTAGTGGGCCAGGGCCGATGAGGAATTGAGATCGCCGTGTTTGGTGTCAACGATCAGGGGGAGCTCCCGCGGCACGAGGTCGCGCACCTCCAGCAGCAGCTCCAGGCCCACCGGTCCGAGGGCTTGGTAAAAACCCAGGCTCGGCTTGTAGGCGCACACGTGGGGCGCCGTTTCGTCGATCACCGTTTTGATCCAATGCCGCGCCTGGCTCAAAAAGGAGCGGCCGCCCATGCCATGGCGCTGCGCCCAGCTGTGCAGCATCTCCGGGTTGGGATCGAGCCCTGTCACCAGTAGCGACTGGCGCTCGGCGATGGCATCGGTAAGTTGAACGAAAAAGCCCATGGCGCTAGCCCATCTTCCCGGCGGCGCTCTGGTGGCATCGGGTTGCGTTGCCAGAGGGGTTGCCAGAGGGGTGGCTGGTTGGATGATCCAGATCGGTCAACACCAGGCAGGCCTCCTCTCGCCTGACAGGATCGCATTCTCGGCCGGCAGATCCCAGCGCAGGCAAGCGATTGTTGACGAATGCTGGCCGTTGATGGCATGAGCCATCTTGGTGAGGGGCTTTTTGGCGTGAGGGTTCTTGATTATCCCGCGCTTGTTGATTGCTCCGCGCCCAAAGATGGTGCAACTGTTTCCTGCCTTCGTTGCCAATGCAGCCGTAGGCGATGTCTGCGGAGGGAGTGCCAGGTGGACCCTCTGCGGTAAGCATTCAGGCGTTTCTTGGCGTATCTGTTGAGTCGCTCGGCTAAGTAGGTCATCCCTGCCGGCGATAGGTCGTCGGCCAGTCGTTTGGCGAGGGCATCCAGGGTCGTGGCGTCGTTGGGCCAATCCATGACGAGACGCTGCATTCTCTGAGGAAACGATGGTCAAGGGGCTGCCCGCCTCAGGCGATCTGTGCTGATTTGATGCATGATTGCTTCGACCATGGCCTTGGCTGAACCACCTCCTGTTTTCAGCAAGCCTCCATCGTTTACACTCAACAGCGAAACCCCTCAAATTGGCCGCACCGAGTTGACAAAGAGGCGCAGGAAGCTCAGTCCAGAGCATGATAAAAAAATTGACC
>JBEDHM010000196.1:0-6330 GCA_041174105.1 Cyanobacteriota bacterium
ACCGGAACCCATGCCCTGATGGGCATTGGCGCTGCCCCTGAAGGGGTCATTTCAGCTGCCGCCATGCGCGCCCTGGGTGGTCACTTCCAAGGTCAGCTCGTGTATGACCCCGCGATCGCCCAGACCTCTGAGTGGGCTGACTACACCAAGGAAGGCAACATCGCCCGCCTCAACGAGATGGGCATCACCGATGTCGACAAGATCTACGAGGCTGAAGAGCTGGCTTCCGGCGAGAACGTGGTGTTCGCCGGCAGCGGCATCACCGACGGCCTGCTGTTCCACGGCGTGAAGTTCGAAAAAGACTGCACCCGGACCAGCAGCCTGGTGATCAGCACCCTCGACAACACGGCCCGTTTCACCAACACCGTGCACATCAAGCCCGGCGCCAAGAGCATCGCCCTGAGCTGATTGGTCCCTAGCGAAACGCGCGTACCTGCCTCCATGCACATTGCCGTTGTAGGCCTCAGTCACCGCACGGCTCCAGTGGAGATCCGGGAGCGACTCAGCATCCCGGAACAAACCATGGAGCAATCGCTCCAGCAGTTGCGCGCCGACGAGCAGGTTCTGGAGGCTTCGATCCTCAGCACCTGCAACCGGCTCGAGATTTATGCCCTGCTGCGCCATCCGGAGCAGGGCATCTCAGCCGTTGGTGGCTTCCTCAGCCGCCATTCGGGGCTTGCGGTTGAAGACCTCACGCCCCATCTGTTCACTTACCACCACGAGGATGCGGTGGCCCACCTGCTGAGGGTGGCTGCTGGCTTGGATTCGCTGGTGCTGGGGGAAGGGCAAATCCTCTCCCAGGTGAAAAAAATGGTGCGCCTGGGCCAGGAGCATCGCTCGGTGGGCCCGATTCTCAACAGGCTGCTCACCCAGGCGGTGAGTACCGGCAAACGGGTACGCACCGAAACCAATTTGGGCACCGGTGCGGTGTCGATCAGCTCGGCGGCCGTGGAACTGGCCCAGTTGAAGGTGGGCCAGGCCCGGGGCGTTGACGATCTGGTGCCGCTCGATCAGGAGCAAGTGGCCGTGGTGGGCGCGGGTCGCATGGCCCGGCTGTTGCTCCAACACCTCCAGTCCAAAGGCTGCAAGGGCGTGGTGCTGCTCAACCGCACGGTGAGCAAGGCCGAGCTCCTGGCTGCCGATTTCCCGGCTTTGCCGGTGCAGTGCCGTCCCCTTGATGATCTTGATCACTGCCTGAGCACCTGCTCCCTGGTGTTCACCAGTACGGCGGCAGAGGATCCGATCATCACCGCCCAGAGGCTCTCTGCCCTTAACCGGCGATCCAGCCTGATGCTGATCGACATTGGGGTTCCCCGCAATATTTCAGCTGACACCACGGAGCTCTCGGGGGTCTCCAGCTTTGATGTGGACGATCTCCAGGAAGTGGTGGCCCGCAACCAGGAAGCCCGCCGCGAAATGGCTGCGGAGGCGGAAGGATTGCTGGAGGAGGAGTCCCGGCTGTTCCTGGAGTGGTGGGATGGCCTCGAGGCGGTGCCCGTGGTCAATCGGCTGCGGCGCCAACTGGAAGACATCCGGGAGCAGGAATTGCAGAAGGCCCTCAGCCGCATGGGGCCGGATCTCTCCGCCCGGGAACGCAAGGTGGTGGAGGCCCTCAGTAAGGGGATCATCAACAAGGTGTTGCACACGCCGATGACCAACCTCAGGGCGCCCCAACCTCGCCAACAGCGGCACACGGCCATGGCTGTCTTGGAACAGCTGTTCGAGCTCTCAGGCGATCAGGGCGAGGGTTGAGCAGCGGCTTGGCAGCCCTGCCGGCGTGGGATCGCAACAGTTCGTGCCCAGGGTGATCCATCACTCGCAGGTTGAGGGGGCGCTCCAGTACGGTCGCCCCATTCCACGGATGGAGTCTCGGGATATGAAGCGTGTTTTGGCCATCATTTTGGGAGGCGGTGCCGGTACCCGTCTCTACCCCCTCACCAAAATGCGGGCCAAGCCGGCCGTGCCCCTGGCAGGGAAATACCGACTGATTGATATTCCGATCAGCAATTGCATCAATTCTGAGATCAACAAGATCTATGTGTTGACGCAATTCAACAGTGCCTCCCTCAATCGTCACCTGACGATGACCTACAACCTCTCGGCCGGCTTTGGCCAAGGGTTTGTGGAGGTGCTGGCAGCCCAGCAAACGCCCGACAGCCCCAGTTGGTTCGAGGGGACGGCCGATGCCGTGCGCAAGTACCAGTGGCTGTTCCAGGAATGGGATGTGGACCACTACCTGATTCTTTCCGGTGACCAGCTCTACCGGATGGACTACAGCGAGTTCGTGCGCCATCACATCGAAACCGGTGCCCAGCTCACCGTGGGGGCCCTGCCGGTGGATCCCCAGCAGGCCGAAGGCTTTGGGCTGATGCGCACCGATGCCAAGGGCCGTATCGCTGAATTCCGTGAAAAACCCAAGGGTGATGTCCTCGAGGCGATGCGCGTCAATACCCAAGAGCTGGGGTTGTCGGCTGAGGATGCGGCCAAGAAGCCCTATCTGGCGTCGATGGGGATCTACGTGTTCAGCCGCGACACGCTGTTTGATCTGCTGGTGAACCATCCCACCGCCACCGACTTCGGCAAGGAGATCATCCCGGCGTCCCTGGCCCGCGGCGACAAGCTCCAGAGCTACCTCTTCAACGACTACTGGGAAGACATCGGCACCATCGGTGCGTTTTACGAGGCCAACCTGGCCCTCACCGACCAACCCAACCCAGCCTTTTCCTTTTACGACGAGCGCTTCCCGATCTACACCCGTCCTCGCTATCTGCCCCCCAGCAAGCTCCAGGACGCCCAGGTCACTGAGTCAATCATTGGCGAGGGATCACTGCTCAAGGCCTGCACCATCCATCACTGTGTGCTCGGTGTTCGCAGCAGAGTGGAAGATGAGGTGGTCCTCCAGGACACCCTGGTGATGGGCGCTGATTATTTCGAATCCTCGGAAGAACGGGCCCTGCTGCGTGAACGGGGTGGCATCCCCCTTGGGGTGGGTAAGGGCACCACAGTGAAGCGGGCCATCTTGGATAAAAACGTCCGCATTGGCAGCAATGTCTCGATCATCAACAAGGATCGGGTGGAAGAGGCTGATCGGCCCGAACTCAATTTCTACATTCGCAACGGCATCGTCGTGATTGTCAAAAATGGAACGGTTGCTGATGGCACGGTGATTTAGGCCAGATCAGTGATCGAGGCAAGATCAGGGATCGAGGCAAGGCCAGGGTTTGGGCACCGATCTGTCCGCCCCCAACTCACCCTCTCAGCTGGGGGCTTGATTGGCTTCGTCACCAAGTTGTGACGGTCCATCCATCCTGTGTCTGTCTTGGCCACACTGAGCCAACACGACCAGGGGTTCTCGATGGGACAAGCGCATTTCGGCCTGATTGGCCTGGGGGTGATGGGCGAGAACCTCGTGCTCAATGCTGAGCGCAACGGTTTCTCGAGTGCGGTTTACAACCGTACCTACGCCAAAACCCAGGAGTTCCTGGCCGGTCGGGGGGCAGGCAAAGACATTGTGGGCGCCGAAACCCTTCAGCAGTTTGTGCAGCTCTTGGAGCGACCCCGCCGGATCCTGATGATGGTGAAAGCCGGTCAGCCGGTGGACGACACCATTGCTGCCATCTCCCCCTTCCTCGAGGAAGGGGATTTGCTGATTGATGGTGGCAATTCCCTCTACACCGACACCGAGCGTCGGGTTGCCGAGCTCGAGAGCAAGAGTTTCGGCTACATCGGCATGGGGGTATCCGGCGGCGCCAAGGGAGCTCTGGAGGGGCCCAGCATGATGCCAGGCGGAACCAAGGCGGCCTACGACGCCATTGAACCCTTGGTGCGAAAAATGGCGGCCCAGGTCGATGACGGCCCCTGTGTGACCTACATCGGTCCTGGCGGTGCGGGGCACTTTGTCAAAACCGTGCACAACGGCATTGAATACGGCATCGAGCAGATCCTTGCCGAGGCCTACGACCTGATGAAACGGGTGGGGGGCTTGAACGGCGATCAGATGGCCGATGTGCTGGCGCAGTGGAACACCACCGAGGAGCTGTCGTCGTTTCTGGTGGAAATCACCGAGGTGTGCCTGCGCACCAAAGATCCCCAGAGCGGCACCGATCTGGTAGAAAAAATCGTCGATGCGGCTGGCCAGAAGGGCACGGGCCTCTGGACCGTGGTGAGTGCCCTCGAAATGGGGGTGCCGGTGCCCACGATCTACGCCGCCCTCAATGCCCGGGTACTCAGCTCCCTGCGGCAGGAGCGCCTGGCTGCAGAGGCAGTGCTACCGGCTCCAACGGCCCACCAATTTGATCTTGGCAGCGTTGACAGTGGGATGGCTGGCTTGCGGGATGCCTGCATTACCGCCTGCATTGTGAGCTACGGCCAGGGCATGGCCCTGTTGCAGGAAGCATCCAAGTTGCACAACTATCAACTCAACTTTTCAGCGATCGGTCAAATCTGGAAAGGGGGCTGCATCATCCGGGCACGCTTGCTGCAACGCATTCAGGATGCCTACGGAGCCAATCCAGAGTTGCCCAATCTGATGGTGGATCCCTGGTTTGCAGACCAAATCAACCGTCGGCTGCCAGGCCTTCGCCAGGTGGTGGCCGGAGCTGCCTTGGCAGGCATTCCCGTGCCCTGCCTCTCCAGCACGCTGGATTACATCGATAGCTACCGCAGCGGACGCTTACCCCAAAACCTGGTGCAAGCCATGCGCGATTGCTTCGGCTCCCATACCTACGAACGCCTGGACCAAGCCGGCAGCTTCCACACCGAGTGGCTGTGATGGCCAGCTACAAGCTCGAGATCGCCAACGATCCCGCCAGCCTCGCTCGTCTCTGCGCCGAGCATCTGGCCATTGGCATTGATCTCGCCCTCGACCAACGTGATCGGGCCCAGGTGGCCCTCTCCGGTGGCACCACACCCGCCGCCGCCTACCGCCTCCTCAATGGTGAGCATCTGCCCTGGACGCGGGTGGATGTGCTGCTCGGCGATGAACGCTGGGTTCCTGCCAGCGACCCGGCCAGCAACGCCCGCATGCTGCGTGAAACCCTCCTCGATGCGGGGGGGCCGGGTTCCGCGGCCAACTTCCACCCCGTACCCACCGAACACGAAAGCCCAGAGCAGTCGATCGCAGCCTTTGAGCACACCGTGCGGCAGCTTTGCCCTGGGGATCCACCGGTGTTTGATCTGATGCTCCTGGGCCTGGGCGACGATGGCCACACAGCCTCGTTGTTTCCAGGGACGGCTGCCACCACGGTGAGCGATCGGGCCGTCACCCTGGGGGAAGGCAAGGGGCTGCCGCGCATCACCCTCACCGCTCCGGTGTTGAGTGCGGCCCGTCAGGTAATCGTGCTGGTCTCTGGCGAAGGCAAACGCCAGGCCCTGGCGCGCTTACTCGATCCCCAAGAATCCGCGCAGCGCACCCCGGCCAAGTTGGTGCAACCGCGCAGCCCAGTTCTGGTGCTTGCTGATAAGGCCGCCGCCGAGGGACTTTCTCCGCCAGGCTGAGCCGTGAACGCTGAAATCCTGGCGATGGCCTCCTCCCTTTTGGTCAGTGCGGGTGCCGGATTTGCCGGATGGCAGCCGCTCAATGACACGATCATGGGTGGCAGCAGCCAAGCGGATTGCCAAGCCACCTCCGAAGGACTCCTTCTGGTGGGCTACGTGGAGCCCCAAGGGGGGGGATTTGTGAGCTGCCGCTCCCCGGTCTATGCACCCCCTTTAGATCTTTCGGCCTACGGAGCCTTGGAACTGGAGCTGGATGGTGATGGCCGGCGCTTCAAATTGGCCATTGCCTGCAGGGACGGGGTGGCGGGTCTCACCGAGCTGATTCCCGGTGGCCTGCGCTGGGTCGCTGAATTCGCCACCCAATCGAGCGGCCCATCGGTGGTACGCATCCCCTTTGATCGCCTTACCCCCAGTGTGCGCGCCACCCCCTGTGGGGTTGCCGCTTCTGCGTTTTGATCCTCGGCACATCACGCGCCTGCAGATCCTCCACTCCAAATTTGGGGATGGGGGTGGGCCCAACCCTGGCTTTCGCCCCGGGCAACTGCGCTTGCTGATTCGCTCCATTCGCGCGGTGCCCTGAGGTGGAGCAGCTTTTGGGAGATCTCGATGATTTCGACCCCTTTTTGACGGAGTTGGCCAAGGCAGCCGATCTCTGCCTGAAGCCCAACCGTCATGCGCTGCGCTTCAGCGGCGAGCCCCCGAACGACATCGGCAGCTGCGACGACTGCCTGCTGCTGATCGAAGTACGGGATTCTGCTGGGATGCGCCTACCCGAAGAGGATCTGGAGCTGGAGATCTACCGCAGCGGAACGGCTTTGAATCTGATGCTCACCA
>JBEDHM010000197.1:0-3011 GCA_041174105.1 Cyanobacteriota bacterium
CATCGGGGTTGGTGATTTCCAGATCGGCGATCACCGCCTGGGGCGTGATGTGCACCCGCCGCACATTCCCCACCTGCACGCCGCGGTACGACACCGCCGAGCGGGAGGCCAGGCCACTGGCTTGCTCAAAACTGGCCTGCACGGTCCAGTTGTTGCGGCTGAGGGAGATGCCCCTCAGCCAAAGCGACAGACCTACGGCACCGTATAGGGCGGCGAGCAAGGAAAACACCACAATCGCCTCACGAAAACTGCGGCGAATGGGTTAGAGCTCAGCTGGCTGCATCGGTCCGTTCAGGCTACCGCTCCTGAACTGCATCACATAGGGATTGGTCGTTGTTCGATAGTCATCGAGACTCCCACTCCAACGAAATTCGCCGTCGTAGAGGAGCACCACCTGCTCGGCGGTGCGTTCAATCGTGCTGTGCACATGGCTCACCACCACGGAGGCGGCTTGGGCCACCTCGGTGGTGCGCACGATCAGATCCTCGATCCGGGTGCAGGCCACCGGATCCAGCCCCGCGGTGGGTTCATCGAACAGCAGTAAGGGCATCTGGTCGTGGGATTTGCCGGGGTCTTCGATCAGGGCCCGGGCAAAACTCACCCGTTTCTGCATGCCACCGCTGAGCTCGCTCGGCATCTGATCTTCAATGCCATAGAGGCCCACGGCTTCCAGGGCCTGGCCCACCCGCTCGCGAATCTCCCGTTCCCCTAGGCGGCCATCGCGATACAGCAGAAAACCCACGTTTTCCTGCACCGTGAGCGAGCCCAGCAGCGCAGGGTTCTGAAACACCAGCCGCACATCCGGGGGATTGGCCTGATCCAGCCGCAGATAGGTCTGCTCCTGGCCGTGCAGTTTCAAGCTGCCGCTACTGGGTACCAGGAGGCCCGCCAGCAGCCTCAGCACCGTGGATTTACCAGCCCCTGACGGACCCACCACCACCAGGCGTTCGCCCGGTTGCAAGACAAGGTTCACCCCTTCCAGCACGGTGCGGCTTCCCCAGCGCACGGCCAGATCGCGCATTTCGGCGATGGGGTTGGGGGTGCCCAGGGCTCCAAGGCAGGTGGGCCCATCTTGGCGCCTTTCCAGCCTGCCTACAGTTTGTGCATTCGAGGCCGTGTTCCTCCCCCGCCTTTGCCCCGCAGACACCAGCGCCACAGGGATTCACGCCAGCGCGATTTGATCGTTCGCTCGAGGCGGGCCGTGCGCTGGTTGCAGCCGGGGTTGGTGGTGAAGCGCTGGGTGGTGACCTCGGGGCTGGGGCTGGTGTTGGCCCTGCTGGGTGCGGCCGTCTGGGCAGATTTGCAGCCCATTTATTGGTCGCTCAGTGCGATCAAATGGTTACTCCAGCAGGTCACCGAGGTGCTGCCGCGCGGGGTGACAGGCCCCTTGGTGCTGCTGGCGGGGGCGGCCCTGGTGCTGTGGGGCCAGAGCCGCAGCTTTGGTTCGATTCAGCAGGCCCTGGCCCCCGATAAGGGCACGGCCCTGGTGGATGCCCTGGCCGCCCAGGGGCGTCTCAACCGCGGCCCCAACATCGTGGCCATTGGCGGCGGCACCGGGCTCTCCACCCTGCTCAGTGGCTTGAAGCGCTACAGCTCCAACATCACGGCGGTTGTCACCGTGGCCGACGACGGCGGCAGCAGTGGGGTGCTGCGCCGCGAGCTGGGAGTGCAACCGCCGGGAGACATTCGCAACTGCCTGGCCGCCCTCTCCCGCGAGGAGCCGCTGCTCACCCGCTTGTTCCAATACCGGTTCAGAGCAGGGAGTGGCCTGGAAGGCCACAGCTTTGGCAACCTATTTCTCTCGGCGCTCACGGCGATCACCGGCAGCCTGGAAGCGGCGATCACCGCCAGCAGCCGGGTGCTGGCGGTGCAGGGGCAGGTGGTGCCCGCCACCACGGCCGATGTGCGGTTGTGGGCGGAACTGGAAAACGGGGAACGGCTCGAGGGCGAATCCAAAATCGGCAAGGCCACCAGCCCGATCGTGCGCCTGGGCTGTACCCCCGAGCGGCCTCCCGCCTTGCCCAGGGCCCTCGATGCGATCGCCAACGCCGATCTGATCGTGCTTGGCCCCGGCAGTCTTTACACCTCCCTGTTGCCCAACCTGCTGGTGCCCGAGCTGGTGGCGGCGATCAGCCGTAGCAAGGCTCCCCGGCTCTACATCTGCAACCTGATGACCCAGCCGGGGGAAACCGATGGCCTGGATGTGGGCGGCCATCTGCGGGCCATCGAAGCCCAGTTGGCCAGCCTGGGCATCGATCAGCGCCTGTTCACCGCGGTGCTGGCTCAGGAGGATCTGGGGGCTTCCACCCTGGTGGATCACTACCGCCTGCAGGGCGCCGAACCGGTGACCTGCGATGCCAGGCAACTCAGGCGCCAGGGCTACCAGGTGCTGCAGGCACCGCTCCAGGGCGCTAGACCCACGGCCACCTTGCGCCACGATCCCCGCAGCCTGGCCCTGGCGGTGATGCGCTTTTACAAGCAGGTGCGCCGGGACTCCTAGTAGGCGTCCTGCATTTCGTAGAAGTCGGGCTGGATGTAGTCCTTGCGCAGGGGGTAACCCTTCCAGTCTTCCGGCATCAGCAGCCGCTTGGGATGGGGATGGCCCTCGTAGCGGATGCCATACATGTCAAAGGTTTCCCGCTCTTGCCAGTCGGCACCGCGGAAGAGGCCGTAGAGACTGGGCATGCTGGGGTTGCCCTCCCGAGCCACAAACACCTTCAGGCGCACTTCCTGCATGGCGGTGGTGGGGGCTGAGGAATCGCTGCTCGGCGCAGCGGCAGGCAGATCGCCGCTGGCGCTGAGGGTTGCGGCCAGTTCCGCCATCTTCGCCAGGTGGTAGAAGCTCACCAACTGCCCGCCAGGGCCCTCGTCGTACCCCCCCTGGCATTGGAGGTAGTCGAACCCCTTGGCCTTGAGGGCCGTGGCCACCAGGGGTAAAAACGCCGGCTCCACCCCCAGGTTCTCGATGCCCAGGTGGTCGATGGGGAGCACCTCGTGATCAAAGCCCTGGC
>JBEDHM010000198.1:0-2684 GCA_041174105.1 Cyanobacteriota bacterium
GCCCACCACGGCGTGCTGTTCCTCGATGAATTGGCGGAGTTTCGCCGCAGCGTGCTCGACCAGCTCCGCCAACCCCTCGAGGAGGGGGCTGTGTGGATCCATAGGGCTCGGCGCCGCAGCCGCTTCCCTTGCCGGATCACGCTGGTGGGCGCCACCAACCCCTGCCCCTGCGGCTGGTATGGCGATCCTGAACGGGCCTGCAGCTGCGGCGAAGGGGCCCGCAGGCGTTATTGGAGCCGGCTCTCAGGCCCCCTGCTCGATCGTCTCGACCTGCAGGTCGTGATGCGGCGTCCCAGCTGTGGGGACCTGGGGGCTGCGTTTCGGGGCACACCACAGGGTGACAGCCCCGAGCCCTCGGCATTGGTGAGCCAGCGGGTCAGACGAGCCCGGCAATCCATGGCCCAACGCAATCCGGGTGGGTGGAGCAACGGCCAACTGTCATCAGCCCAGCTGCGGTCGGTGGTGAGCCTCACCCCGGAGGCGTTAAGCCTGTGGGAGGGCGCCTTGCAGCAACGGCATCTCTCGGCCAGGGCTGGGGAGCGGGTGCTGCGGGTGGCCCAGACGATTAGCGATCTGAACCAACCGGACACCAACGGATTCGGCGAAGCTCCAAAGGGAACGATCAGGTCAGGAGCAAACAGGCCCCAAGCAATGGGGTGCCAAGGCATGCGGCGCCAAGCGATCAAACCCAGCGCGATCGCCGAAGCCCTGACCTACCGGTCGTTCGACCAACTGCTCTAGCGGCGGCGGCGGCGCTGCTGCGCTTTGCGCTTGTACTTCTCAACAGGGGTTTCGTGGTGACGCAGGCGCTTCAGGTCGGCAAAGATGCCAGCCTTGGACACCTGGCGCTTGAACCGGCGCAGGGCCGACTCAATCCCTTCGTTCTCGCCGACGGTGACCTGGGTCATGAAGCGCTTGAGTGTTCACGGAGTTTGCCAATGTAGCAACCATCCCCTCCAGGCCCCCTAACGCTTGGTGTTGGTCGGGCTTGGCGGCGCCACCTCAGCCGATGGCCCCTGCGAGGTGGTGGTGACAGCCGTTGGCAAGGCAGCGGTATCGCCCGGCGCCGTCTCCCGGTAGATGTACACATGGCCCAACTGGCGCCCACCAAAGGCCCGGCGCTTGAGCTGCCATCCGGGCTCAAACACCAGCTGCATGAAACCGGTTCCATCCCCCTGGGTGCGGGCCACCACCATCTCAGGGCCCGCACCGGCCTTGGTTGGCAGGGCCACCAGCAGGTTGTCGTTGTCCTTGCGAATCACCGAAAGGCGATAGCTGGTGGCCAGATCGGTGCCGCCAATGCGCAGTGAATAGCCATTGGCATCGATAAACCGATTGCAGATGCCGGTGAAATCAAAGGTGGCCAACAACGGATCCACCTTGGCGGGCTGGGCACCAGTCATGGCAAAACAGCTCCGCTTGCCATTGAGTTGCTCGTAGATGTTGAGCTGCTGCTTGGTGCCATCACCAATCGGTGAGGCCACCAGCACAAACCGCTCCTGGGGAAGATCCACCGCCGCAAACAGGGCCCCTGCCCTGGCGGGCTGGACCCAAACCGCCGCGCCCGTGGCAGCCACGGTCGTTGCCGTCATCGACATCGCCGCCAGGGAAACAGCGGAGACAAAGGCTGAACGCACACCAGACAGGCGCATCGCGGCACGGACCAGGAAGACCGCAATCGTATGAACTGAAAGCCATCCCCACCAGGGGTAGCAGCCAGATTGTGGGCCTATGCGGGCTTGTTGATGCGGATGGCCCACACCAGGGCCACCAGCGTTCCAGGCAGGCTGAGGCCCAAAATCCAGCGGGTGGCCGGCAATCCCAGATCGGGGTCGCCGTAAGCAAGCTCAAACACCGACCCTGTCGCTGCGATCCCCAGCACACAGGCCACGGCCAACAGCAGGCCAGCCAAAGGTTTCATCGGCATGGTTGGGGTGCTCAGCGGATGGTGTGCACGTCAGAGCGCTGGAATCCCTTCTCCTGCAAGCCTTCATTGAGGCTGAGTTCATCGGTGACCCGATCCACAAACAACACCCCGTTGAGATGGTCCATCTCGTGCTGGATGCAGCGGGCCAGCAGGCCATCGGCTTTCAGGCGATGGGGCCGACCCATCTCACAGCGGTAGCTGATCTCCACCACCGACGGACGCACCACCGAGAGGTAGACGCCCGGGATGCTGAGGCAGCCTTCTTCGTAGGTCTCAATGCCAGCGCCGAAGGCACGAATCTCCGGATTCACCAGCACCATCGGCGGGGTGGTGGCCTCTTCCGGATCCAGATCGATCACCAGCAACTGCTTGTGCACCCCCACCTGGGGTGCCGCCAAACCAATGCCCTTGGCGGTGTACATGCTGCGCAGCATGTCGCGGGCCAAATCCCTCACCGATTCATCCACCTTGCTGATGCGGCGGGCGGGCTTGCGCAGCACCTGGTTGCCGAGGGTATGGATCACCAAGGGGGGCGGCTCCACCGCCACCTTGGGCACGTGGACACTGCGGCTGCTCTGCTCCGCCGAACGGGCCATTTGGGCGAAGCTGCGCGCCAAGGGGGAACCACAACCAATTAGAACCATCCTACGGCTGCCATCTGTGGAGCTGGAATGAGCGCCGTGCCAAGCCCAACACCCCAGCATTCATCGGCCCAGCCATCCCCGCCGCCCTCGCCGCCGCAACCCCTGACCGCCGC
>JBEDHM010000199.1:0-5474 GCA_041174105.1 Cyanobacteriota bacterium
GTGCTCGAGGGCGGCAGCATCGAATCCGATGGCGCTGGCACCCTGCTCACCACCAGCACCTGCCTGCTCTCGCCTGAGCGCAACCCCGATCTGGATCGCGGTGCCATCGAAGCCGCGCTGATCGAGCACCTCGGAGCCCAGCGGGTGCTGTGGCTCGAGCACGGCCAACTGGCCGGCGACGACACCGATGCCCACATCGACACCCTGGTGCGCTTCTGCGACCCCCAAACCCTGGCCTACGTGCGCTGCGACGATCCCAGCGATCCCCACGCCCAGCCCCAGCGCGAGCTGGAAACGGAACTGCAGCAGCTGCGCACCCTCGCCGGCGAGCCCTACCGGCTGGTGCCCCTGCCCTGGGCCAGGGCCCGCTTTGCCCCCGATGACGGCCGCCGCCTGCCTGCCACCTACGCCAATTTCCTGATCCTCAATGGGGCTGTGTTGATGCCCAGCTACAACGATCCCGAGCGCGACCAGGCCGCCCAAAAGGCCCTACAGCTGGCGTTTCCAAAGCACCAGATTGAAGCAATCGACTGCTCGGCCCTGCTGCTCCAGCACGGTTCCTTGCACTGCGCCACGATGCAGATCCCTGGGGCCGTGTTCCGATGAGCCGCCTGCGCACCGCCCTGATCCAGCAGCGCTGGGCTGGCAATCCCCAAGCGATGGTGGCGGCCACCAGCAAAGCCATCCGCCAAGCAGCCCAGCAGGGGGCTGAATTGATCGTGTGCCAGGAGCTGCACACCAGCGCCTATTTCTGCCAGCGCGAAGACGTGGCTCGCCACGATCTGGCCGAACCGATTCCAGGGCCCTCCACCAACCACTTCGGGGCCCTGGCCAGAGAGCTGGGCGTGGTGCTGGTGATCAGCCTGTTTGAGCGGCGGGCGCCGGGCTTGTCACACAACACCGCCGTGGTGCTCGAGCGCGACGGCACCATCGCCGGCACCTACCGCAAAATGCACATCCCCGAGGATCCGGGGTTCTGCGAAAAGTTCTATTTCGCGCCTGGCGACCAGGGCTTTGAGCCGATCCAAACCAGCGTGGGGCGCCTGGGCGTGCTGGTCTGCTGGGACCAGTGGTACCCAGAAGCGGCCCGGCTCATGGCCCTGGCCGGGGCCGACCTGCTGGTCTATCCCACCGCCATTGGCTGGAGTCCCGACGACAACGGCAACGAGCAAAGCCGGCAGCGGGAGGCCTGGATCACGGTGCAGCGGGGCCACGCCATCGCCAATGGCCTCCCCCTGCTGGCGGTGAACCGCTGCGGCGAGGAAATCGATCCCGGAGCCACTAGCGGCATCACCTTTTGGGGCAGCAGCTTTGGCTGCGGGCCCCAGGGAGAACTGCTGGCCATGGCCAGCACGGAGCACGAAGAGGTGCTGCTGGTGGATCTGGATTTGGCACGCAGCGAGGCCGTGCGGCGCTGGTGGCCGTTCCTGCGCGATCGCCGCATCGAGGCCTATGGCGATCTGCTCAAGCGCTGGCGGGACTAGGGGAGCTTTCAGGCAATCAGCACAAGCTCAAGGCGGGCCCAAGGGATCCACATGGCGCAGCCCCACAAACCGCTTGAAATCGTGGTCAGCGGAATGGAGGGTGTACCCGTGCTCGATCGCCAAGGCCGCCAAATGGGCGTCACTGGTGAGGTTGGCGGCCGTGCCCGCCTGGATCAGCAGCAGCCGCAAAATGGGCCAATGGCCCGGACCCGGCTCCACCAGGTGCACCATCGGCTGCTCAAGCCAGCCATCCACCACAGCCATGGCCTGCTCAGCCGAGAGAGGGTGGGGAAACAGCCGCCCGTTGGTGGCCAGGCGCACCACAGCCAGCAGCACGCCCCAGCTCAATCCCACCGAAGCATCCCCATTGATCACGCCCTCCCACCAGGCCTTGGCGCGCTTGTGTTGGGGAAAGCCGGAATGGATGGCATAGAGCAGCAGGTTGGCATCCACCAAAATCACCGGCCCTGCTCCAACTTCTCAAACCTGGCCTGATCTTCCAACTCACCTGCCAGTTGCAGGGCCTTGCTGAAATCGATGGCCCCCTGGGGCAAACCCATGGCAAAGGCAGGGCACACGTAGGCAGGGCGCGAGCGGGGCACGGGCGCCGCCAGTCCGGCCCTGAGCGCCTCATCCACCACGGCCTTGAAGGGCTTGCCAGAGCTGGCCGCCTTGGCCCGCAACTGCCGAAGCACCTGGTCGTCCAACGTCAACGTGGTTCGCAAGGCATCAAGATGCGTCCTTGGTAAACATCTTGGCATCAACTGACTCCCTCGGCATGATGCTTCCAGGGTTCCCACCACCCGAGGTCTTACCCCCCACCTGACCATGCGCACCGGCGAGATTCACCGCGTTACAGGCGAAACCGAGGTGCGCGTGCAGCTCAACCTCGATGGCACCGGCCGCTGCCAGGTGGGCACGGGTGTGCCGTTCCTCGACCACATGCTCCACCAGATCGCCAGCCATGGCCTGCTGGATCTGGAGATCAGCGCCCAGGGCGACACCCACATCGACGACCACCACACCAACGAGGACGTGGGCATCGCCTTTGGCCAAGCCCTGGCCCAGGCCCTGACCGATCGGCGCGGCATCCACCGCTTTGGCCACTTCGTGGCACCGCTGGATGAGGCCCTGGTGCAGGTGGCCCTGGATTGCTCCGGCCGGCCGCACCTGAGCTTTGGCCTGGCGATTCCGGCCCAGAAAATCGGCACCTACGACACCGAGCTGGTGAAGGAATTCTTCGCTGCCGTCGCCAACAACGCCGGTCTCACCCTGCACATTCGCCAGCTCGATGGGGTGAACTCTCACCACATCGTGGAAGCCTGCTTCAAGGCCTTTGCTAGGGCCCTGAGGCTGGCGGTGGAGGTGGATCCCCGCCGCGCAGGGGCGGTGCCCAGCAGCAAGGGCGTGCTGGAGCGGGCCGGCAGCTAATCCGCCAAGACCCGGCCGCGGGTTTCGATCACCAGCGGCAGGGCCAGGATGCCCAGCCCCGGCACAAAGCCGATCACAAACCGCACGCCACAGGCGCCCTGCAGGGCATTGGCTTTCATCGCTGCCACAGAGCCCACGAGATAGGGGCCAATGGCGGTGATCAAGCGGCCCACGTTGTAACAAAAGCCCGAGCCGGTGGCCCGCAAGCGGGTGGGGAAGAGCTCGGGCAAATAGAAGCTGAAACTGCCAAACACACCAAACACGCTCACCCCCACCCCGAAGTAGAGCCACGACCAACTGGCCAAATCAACGGGCACCAGCCCCCCAAAGGTGAGGGTGAGCATCAACGTGGAGCAGAGAAAGTACAGACCAAACATCCATCGCCGGCCCAGCACCTTGGCGGCAGGAATCGTGAGCAAGGTGCCGATCAGGCCGCCCAAGTTGAAGCTGGAGGTGATCGCCGTTTTCCAGTGCTCCACGATCACCTGACTCACCACGGCCCCCTGGGCATCCGCGGCGGATCGGGCCAAACCTGCTGCCACCACAGGGATGAAGGCATTGCAGCTCCACCAGGTGAGCAAGGCCACCACCGCCATCAAAAAGCCACTGAGGGTGGCGCGGCGCTGCTGGGGCGAAAACAGCTCGCGCAACCGGGCCGGAGGCGCCGCAGAGGCTACCTTCTGCCAGCGGTCAGGTTCCTTGGCAAACAGCCGCACCACAAAGGCCACCAGGGCGGGAATCAAGCCGCACAGGAACACATACCGCCAGGAGGTTTCGGGGCTACCCGCAAGCCAATGGCCCGCAATCAAGGAATTGGCTCCCGTGGCCAAAAACAAACCCATGGGGGCTGAGGTGTAGAGCAAGGCTCCCGCTTCCACCCGGGAGCGCTCGGGCACCGCTTCCGACACCATCGCGGCACCGGCTGCCCATTCACCACCGATACCCAGGCTGGCAACCAGCCGGAACACGATCAGCACCCCGAGGTTGGGGGCAAACGCGCAGGCAAAGGTGCCCAGGGCATAGAGCAGCATCGTGACCAGCAGCGTGCGCATGCGGCCGATGCGATCACAGAGCTTGCCGAACACAATGCCGCCGATCGCCCAGCCCACCAGCAGCACCGACGTCAGCAGGCCGGTCCAGTAGAGGGTGGCCGTTTTGGCCGCTGCCGAGCCAATCTCCAAGCCCAACAAGGTGGGCACCGCATTGGGCGCCACATAGTTAAAAAGCAGACCATCAAAAATGTCGAAGCCCCAGCCCAGCCAGGCGGCAAGCAGCACGGCCCACTGCTGACGGTTCAGCTGAAAACCGCTGAGCTGGAGCATGGGTTAACGCCTCAATGGCTCCCGCGACCACAAAAAGATGCCCAACCGTTCGGCATCGGCCATGGTCTGCTTGGCATCGAGCAGCAGGGCTCCGCGCGCCTCCCAGGCAATGCCCGCCAGACCGGCCGCGGCCGCCTTGGCCACGGTGGTGGGTCCAATGCCGGGCAAATCCATGCGCCGGTCTTGGTGAACCTTGGGACCCTTGTAGAGCACACCGGCCTGCACGGCTTCGGGCAATTGGGGCCGCATCGAGGCCACCCAATCGAGCATGGCGTCGGTGCCGGCCAGCGCTTCAGTGGCCAGGCAAAGGCCGCCCGCCACCACGGCCCCCTGGCCCACATCCACCCCTGAGATCGCTTCCACGATGTAGGCGGCCCGTTCCACATCGGCCCGCTCGGCTTCGGTGGGCACGCGGCTGGCGTAAAGGCCAGGTTCGGTGAGCAGATTGGGCGCCACATCCTCCACCCCCACCACCTGCAATCCCAGCTCCTCAATGATCTGGGCCAGGGCCCGCAGGGCCGCATCATCGCCACTGCGCAGGGAAGCCAGGATGCGGGGCGCCGCCATCAAGGTGGAGCCTTCAAAGCGCAGCACGTTGAGGGATTTGGGGCGGTAAAACTTGCCAACCATCACCACCTGCTGGATGCCGCGCTTCTCCAGCGATTTGAAAAACGAGATCGAGCGTTCGAAATAGAAAGGTTCGGCCCCCTCGATCTCCACCTCGAGGCCGTGGGGAAAGCAAACGATGTGCTCGCGCCCTTCGCGGGTGAGGGCATCCGAGAGCATCCGAGGCAGCACTCCGGCACCGGCAATGATCGCGAGGGTCGGATCACCCATTGGGGCGGCGTGCTGCTCCAAACAAACCAATTAGGGCAGTCAACAGCCGAACTGCCGGCCTGTGCGGGCGCTGGTGGACAGGTAGCCGGGCGGCCTGGCCGAAGCGGGGCTTCACCTCACCCGCGCACCAGGCTGCAGATGGCCTGCAGATCAGCCATCGGCAGAACCACCTCCTGGGCGGGCTGCCCGCGCAGGGGCTTGAACGCCACCATGGCGCTTGCGGCCTCCTGATCGCCGATCACGACCGCCCAGCGGGCACCGGAGCGATCGGCCCGCTTGAACTGTTTGCCAAAGGCCGAGCCGCTGGCATCGATCTCCACCGCCAGCCCAGCAAGGCGGCATTGGCGGGCCAGGGGCAAGGCCATCGCCTCAGCCGCCTCTCCCCGGCTCACCACATAGA
>JBEDHM010000200.1:0-3085 GCA_041174105.1 Cyanobacteriota bacterium
GCCCCTGGGACTGACCAGCGCCGATCAGGCCGCTGCCCATCCAGCCCGCACCGATCCGAGCGCCAGCAAATACCAGCGCGGCCGATTGCTGGTGGTGGCCGGCAGCTCTCGCTACCGGGGCGCTGCGGCCTTGGCGCTGGCGGGAGCCAGCAGCTCCGGCTGCGGCAGCCTGCGCGCCGCCCTACCAGCGCCAATGGGCCAGATGCTCTGGCAGCAGTTGCCCCACGTGGTGGTGAGCCAGGAACTGCCCTGCTGCCCCAGCGGCGATCTCAACCTCTCGGCCCTGGCCGCCACCCATCTGGAACGCCTCGACGCGCTGCTGGTGGGTCCTGGAATCGGCTGTGCCAGCTCTCGCGATTCAGACCACGGGCCGAGCTGGGAGCTGATGCAGGGGTTCGCTGGCCTGCTGGTGCTGGACGCGGATGGGCTCAATCGCCTGGCTCAGAGGGAGGAAACGGCCCAGGGCTGGCTGCAACGACGCCAGGGTCCCACCTGGATCACCCCCCATCGCAGCGAATTTGACCGCCTGTTTCCCCAATGGGCCCACCTGCCCCCCTTGGAAGCCGCCTGGCAAGCAGCCCAGGCCAGCGGTGCCTGCGTGGTGCTGAAGGGGGCCCGCAGTGTGATCACAGGCCCCGATGGCCGCTGCTGGCAGCTCTTGCAAGCCAATCGAGAGGCCGCACGCGCAGGCCTGGGTGATGTGCTCGCTGGCTACGCCGCCGGCCGCGGAGCGATGGAGGGGGGCGATGCCTCCATCCTGGCCGCAGCGGCTCTCCAGCACGCCCTGGCCGGCTGCCAGAGCAGACGGCCCACCCCCCAGGCGGTGGCGGCCACCCTGGCCGAGGGTGCTGAGATGGGCCCATGTGTGCAAACAACAATGTGTTGATTTGCGATTGGAATCTAAAGCGTTGGTGAAAACACAGACATTCAGCAAAAAAGCCATAGAGAGTTGCGGGCTAGATAACCCAGCCCATGACCTCATCCCCCAACCGGGCTAGCGAAAGCAGTCGTCGCCGAAGTAGTGACCCCATCACTTGGTATCTCGCCACCATTGGACGTGAGCCTCTCCTGACCGCCGCCGAGGAAATCGAACTCGGCAATCAGGTGCAAGCGATGATGCGGCTCATCGAAGGGGGAGAACGCAGCTACAGCGATCAGGAACAGCGCACCATCAAAATTGGCAAGCGCTCGAAGGCGCGCATGATGAAAGCCAACTTGCGGCTGGTGGTGAGTGTGGCCAAGAAATACCAAAGCAAGGGCCTGGAATTGCTCGATTTGATCCAAGAAGGGTCACTTGGATTAGAGCGGGCGGTGGAGAAGTTTGACCCCACCCGGGGCTACAAATTTTCCACCTATGCCTTCTGGTGGATTCGCCAAAGCATGACGCGGGCCATCGCCTGCCAATCGCGCACAATCCGCTTGCCGGTGCACCTCAGTGAGCGCCTCACCGCGATTCGCAAGGTGAGCTTGGATCTGGCGCACAAGCTTGGGGCCATGCCTAACAGGCAAGAGATCGCCGAAGCCCTGCAGATGCCCCTCGAAGAGCTCGATAGCGTGCTGCGGCAAGCCCTCACCACCTCCAGCCTCGACGCACCGGTCAATGGCGATGAGGGCCGCAGTTTTCTTGGCGATCTCATCGCCGACAACAGCGAAGAGGAACCCCTCGATCGCGTTGAACGGGGCATCCACCAAGAACAACTGGGCCGCTGGCTCAGCCACCTCAGCAGCCAGGAGCGGGAGGTGTTGCAGTTGCGGTTTGGTCTTGATGGAGAGGAGCGCCACACCCTGGCCGAGATTGGCAGGCGGCTCGATGTTTCCCGCGAACGGGTGCGTCAGGTGGAGCTCAAGGCCCTGCGCAAACTGCGCAACCTCACCAAGCGGATGCCGACCAACCTGTAACCATCGCCGGCAGCTCCACCACAAAACAACTGCCCTGATCCAGCGCACTGGTGGCGCGAATCGTGCCGCCATGGCTATGGCAGATGCGCGAGGCAATCGCCAGGCCCAGCGCCAGAATCCCAAGAAAGGTGCGTTTCAACAGGAGGGCAGACCCCAAACATCCAATCCTGGAAGCCCCGGGATCAGAAGTCGACAAGCCACCGCGGGCCCGCGGCGCAGCCGACGCCGGTTCAGTCCTCTGCCCAGATGTAGCGGGTGAGCTCTTCGGGCTTGGGCTCGGGGGCCGCCAGGGCGAACTCGACGCAGTCGGCCACCTCGGCATCGATCTCCTTGTCGATCGCCTTGAGCTCCTCGGCCGTGGCGAGATTCTGGGCAACCAGGTGGGCAGCGAGCTGTTTGATTGGATCGCGCTTTGCCCAGAACTCTTTCTCTTCCTCCGCCCGCAATTCATCGGGGTCGGCAAGGGAGTGGCCGCGGAAGCGGTAGGTGAGGCACTCCAGCAGCGTGGGGCCCTCGCCCGCGCGGGCCCGTTCGATCGCCCGCTGGGCTGCGGCCCGCACGGCCAACACATCCATGCCATCCACCTCTTCGCCCGCCATGCCAAAAGCGGCGGCCTTACGCCAGATCTCCGGATCGCTGGTGGCGCGGTTGTGGTCCATGCCAATGGCCCACTTGTTGTTTTCAACCACAAACAGGATCGGCAGCTTCCAGAGGGCCGCCATGTTCAAGCACTCATAGAACTGGCCGATATTGCAGGTGCCATCGCCAAAGAACGCGGCTGTCACGGCATCACTCCCGGCATCCCCAAGGGCATCGCGCTTGTAGCGGCTGGTGAAGGCCGCCCCCAGGGCCACGGGAATGCCCTCACCGATGAAGGCATAGCCCCCCAGGAGATGGTGTTCCTTGGAGAACAGGTGCATCGAACCGCCGCGGCCCTTGCTGCAGCCCGTTTCCTTACCGAACAACTCGCTCATCACCTCGCGGGCCGGCACCCCACAGCTCAGGGCGTGCACGTGGTCGCGGTAGGTGCTGCAGAACCAGTCGTGCTGCAGCTTCATCGCCTTGATCACCCCCGTGCTCACGGCCTCCTGGCCGTTGTAGAGGTGCACGAAGCCAAACATCTTGCCGCGGTAATACATCTCGGCGCACTTGTCTTCAAAGCGCCGGCCCAACACCATGTCGCGAT
>JBEDHM010000201.1:0-5959 GCA_041174105.1 Cyanobacteriota bacterium
CCGACGCCCGCATGCGGGCAGCCGCCAGTGCCCGCGGCATCCATCTGCCCAGCCGGGCCAGGCAAATCGAGCTGGGGGATCTGGAGGCCTTTGATTGGATCCTCACCATGGATCACGACAACCGGCGCCACGTGCAAGCCCTGGCCAGGGAGCTGGGTCCCAAGGCCACGGCTGAAATTCGCTGCATCACCACCTACAGCCAGCGCTTCGACGCCGACCACATCCCCGACCCCTACTACGGCGGTGCCCAGGGGTTTGAGCACGTGCTCGATCTCTTGGAGGATGCCTGTGGGGGCCTGCTCCAGGCCCTTCACCAAGGGGCGCGCTAGGGCCAGGCCTCTTCGGGCACCCGATCGCGGAACAAATCCACCAAGCGCTGGATCACCGCTTCAATGGTCATGCCATCGGTGATCAGCTCCACCGCATCCGCCGCCTGCAGCAGGGGGGCCACCTCCCGAGTGGAATCGAGATGATCACGCTCCACAATTTGGGCCTCCAGCTCCTCGAGGGGCGGCACCGCAAAGCCCCGCTGGCCCAAATCCAGGGCGCGCCGGCGCGCCCGCTCGGCCGGCGTGGCGGTGAGGAACACCTTGAGCTCGGCGTCGGGGAACACGGCACTGCCGATATCGCGCCCCTCGGCCACTAGTCCGCCCCGTTCCCCCATGGCCTGCTGCTGGCGGGTGAGGGCCTCTCGCACGCAACCATGGGCTGCCACCAGCGAAACCTGGGCGGTCACCTCGGGGCTGCGTATCGCCTCGGTCACATCGTGGCCATTGATGTGCACCTGCTGCTCCCCCCCTGGAGCACAGCTGAGCTGTAAATCCAAACCCTCCAGCAACGGAGCCACGGCCTCGGCATGGGCGGGATCGGCGCCCTGCTGCTGCACCCACCAGGTGAGGGCCCGATACATGGCGCCCGTGTCGAGATAGAGCAAGCCCAGCCGCTTGGCAAAGGCGCGGGTCACGGTGCTTTTGCCAGCCCCTGCGGGGCCATCGATGGCAACGATCGGAGAACGGGGCATCAGCACAGTGTGATCGATCAAGCGGCTGGGGCCGCAGTGGACCGCAGCCGCAAGCAGGCACACCCCCGTGACCCTCTGCTGCGGGCTGAGGGTGTGGGCCGCCACCAACTCCACGTAATCCACCTCCAGCTGTGCCGCCACCAACTGGTCCATCACCGCAGCCACCAGGGCTGCGCCACTCCGGTTGCCGGCCCGGCAGGCCTGGGCAGCGGCAGCCAGGGCCGCCGGCAAAGCTCGGGCCTGCGCCAGCTGCTCGGGGTTGAGATAACGGTTGCGGGAGCTACGGGCCAGACCATGGCCATCGCGCACCGTGGCACAGCCCTGCACCCAGAGGGGCAAGGCCAAATCCGATGCCATCCGCCGCAGGATCACCAACTGCTGCCAATCCTTTTCACCCATCACCAACCGATCGGGCCGCACCATCGCCAGCAACCGCGCCACCACCGTGGCGACACCGTTGAAATGGCCAGGCCGGCTGCGGCCGCAAAGCACCTGCTGCAGGGCCTGGGGCGGCTGAATCGCCGTCACGGCATCCATCCCATCCGGATAAACATCCTCCAGGCCCGGCGCAAACAGGGCCGCCACACCGGCCTGCTCCGCCAGGGCAGCATCGGCCTCCAGATCGCGGGGATAGCGCTCAAAATCTTCCCCAGGCCCAAATTGCAGCGGATTCACGAACACGCTGGCCACCACCACGGGGTTTTGGCCGCCCACGGGCTCCGCCGCCCGACGAAACAGCTGCTGGTGCCCCTGATGCAGGGCTCCCATGGTGGGCACGAAGTGAACCGGCGCTGTCTGCCCACGGCGCCAGGCGGCCAATTCAGAGCGGGTGCGAAGACGGTGCATGGCTCGCTCGCCTGGGGGAACAACAAAACAGCCCACCCGCCAGATTGGCGGATGGGCTGGGGGAGCAAGGGTGACCTTCAGACCATGCGGGCTGGGTCAGCTCACTGAATCACCTCAAGTTTGACCTTGGCCGTGCCACTGGCGGTGAGGCCGAGCTGGCTGGCAGCGCCATGGGCCACATCGATCACCCGGGAGCCATGGAAAGGGCCCCGGTCGTTGATGCGCACCATGGCCGTTTTGCCGTTGGTCATGTTGGTGACCAGCACCTTGGTGCCGAAGGGCAGGGAACGGTGGGCAGCCGTGAACGATCCAGGACGGAGCACCTCACCGCTGGAGGTGCGGTTGCCGTAAAAACCAGGGCCGTACCAGCTGGCCTGGCCTTGGAAAGACCGGATCACTTTGGGAGTGGGAAGAGCGATCGGGGCAACCGGCAGTTCAGGGCCCTGTTGGATCAGGGGAACGTCCTGAGTGCTGGAGGCGCCGGCATCACGGATGGCGACCTCGGTACTGGGGCTTGGAACCTGGAGCTCACCGTCACGGGTGGAGGCTCGGCTGGCGTTGGCCATGGCTGGAACCAGGGCACTACCAGAGAGAAGCAGGGCCAGGACCCCCAGGGAAAAGGTGCTTCGCATAACAAACGAAACCCGCTGCACCAGGGCAGCAACCACAGCAATAGCGGTTCGACAACGTTGGATTCGCACTCAGGTTGCAACGGTTGACGCTGCGGCTCTCAAATGTGGAGAGGATTGAGATGCGAATTCGCTGGCGGAGTTCCTAACTCAAATTGACGACGCCGAAAACTTAAACGGCTCGCCAGAAGAATTTGGTCCCTTTGATCACACGAATCATTGATCAGCATTGGCAATCAAATGCCACTTCGCAGGCCCTAGCTGGACTCCCATGGGGTTGACAAGCCCCCGAATGATCAAGGAAGCCAATCAGCCTGATAAGCCAGCCTGATCAAAAAAGGTGCCGATCGGCCAACCGTCCACCGCCATCGGGCTGGCAAGGCCCGGGCGGGCGCCACGAGAGGATCACTGCAAGAGCTACTAGGACTTCCAGGCGATGGACTACCGCACAGCTGGTGTCGACGTGGTGGCGGGTCGGGCCTTTGTGGAGCGCATCCGATCCAGCGTGGACTCCACGCGCCGCCCTGAAGTGGTGGGGGGTCTGGGGGGCTTTGGCGGCTTCTGCCGCCTGCCCGCAGGCCTGAAAGAGCCGCTGCTGGTGGCCGGAAGCGATGGGGTGGGCACCAAGCTGGAGCTGGCCCAGGCCTATGGCCAGCACCACAACGTGGGCATCGACCTGGTGGCGATGTGCGTCAACGACGTGATCACCAGCGGCGCAGAGCCGCTGTTTTTTCTGGATTACATCGCCACCGGCAAACTGAGCCCCGAAGCCATGGCCGCGGTGGTGGAAGGCATCGCCGATGGCTGCCGCCAAAGCGGCTGTGCCCTGCTGGGGGGAGAAACGGCGGAGATGCCTGGCTTCTACGGCCCGGGCCGCTACGACCTGGCCGGCTTCTGTGTGGCCGTGGTGGAAGCTGCCGAGGTGATCGACGGCCGCCAGGTGCAGGCCGGTGATCGGATCGTGGCCGTGGCCAGCAGCGGGGTCCACAGCAATGGCTTCAGCCTGGTGCGGCGCATCCTGGAGAGCCAGGGCGTGGATGCCAGCACCCCCCTGCCCGGCAGCGACCGCAGCCTGATCGATGCCCTGCTGGCGCCCACCCGGTTGTACGGCGCCCTGGTGAAAGCGCTCCAAGCAGCCGCGATCCCCCTTCATGGCATGGCCCACATCACCGGCGGCGGGCTGCCGGAAAACCTGCCCCGCACCATCCCAGCGGGGCTGCACGGGGTGATCGAGCCCTCCAGCTGGGAGCGCCCCGCCCTGTTTTCCTGGCTGCAGCAGGCGGGAGAGGTGCCCGAGGCCGACCTCTGGAACACCTTCAACCTGGGGGTGGGCTATTGCCTGGTGATTCCCGAAGCGGCCTTGGAAGCCACCTTGGAAGTCTGTGCCCAAAGCGGCTACAGCGCCTGGGCGCTCGGCAGGGTCGCCGCTGGCGAAGCGCCCCAGGCCGGCTTGGCGGGGTTGCCCCAGCAAGAACACTGATTTGCATCAGGTTGCGGAGAACCGCCCAAGCTTCAGGGCGCTTTTGCGTAGGGTGCGCACCACGAACTCCGGAGCTTGAGGGCCGAGGGGATCTTTAACAACGTTGCAGCAAGACGTCAGCGCTGCTTTGCAGCAACCAGCCGCTGCTGCAAGACGTTGGGGCCGGAAAGGTTGTTTCTTTAGGTGAATGGCTATGCATAGTGATTTGGTTTCGGGTCAACGGATGACCCGTCGGCGCAGCTCCGCGGGGCCCGTTGCTCCCCAGCGCCCCCAGCGTCCACGTGAACTGATGAGCGCCCCCCAGCGGGGCTTGGGCCAAGGCAATGGTGGCCTGGGCCAAGGCGGTGGCGGCTTGCGTCCCACCTTTTTGACCCTGCGGGACCACGGCAAGGTGTACGTGGCCGATCTGCCCCGCCTCTCCGACGGCCAGCTAGCCCATGTGGCCAAGGAAGTGGAAGAGGTGATGCAAAGCCTCAATCGCCGCCTCGAAGAACTCGACGGCCAGCCCTTCCTCTCGGAAGCCGAGCAGGACACCCGCATCCGCGCCGCCACCAAGCGCGATGTCACCGAGCGCTTCACCCGCGCCATCGCCGAAGAGCAGGAGCTGCGGCGCAACAATCCCGCCCTGCGGGCTGCTGCCGGTGAATCCCTGGCCCGGGCGTTCCTCGAACTCGCCCGCCACCGGCTGCCGGGCTCCACCTTTGATTCCCTGCTGCAAGAGGCCTTGGCGGCCTGCGGCCCTGAGGCCTCAGGCGCCCAAGACGTGCCGCTGAATCCCGTGGTTCCGCTGGTGCGCCCGCCGGCCATGCCCGTGGTGCTCACGCCAGAAGCGAGCTGAGCTGGGCAATGGGCCAGAGGCCCTAGGCGCTCTGGAACGGATTGGCCGGCATCCTGGCTACCGCAGGCAGGGCCAGGGCCAGTTGATCGAGGGCCTCCCGTTCATCGGCACTGAGCTGCCAGGCCAGGGCCGCCGCCGCCGATTGGGCCTGGTCGACCCGCCGCAGGCCCGGGATGGGCATGGCGCCGTGGGCCCGGCACCAATTGAGTGCCACCGCAGCGATCGGGGCTCCATGGGGCTGGCCGATCTCCGCCATCAGCCCATGCAAGGGCCCCAGATGGGGCGCGATCCGGCGGAAGAGGGCACCGCGGGGGCCCTGGGGCAAGGACTTCGGCCCTGCCAACACTCCCAGGGCCAAGGGGCTGTAGGCCAAAAGATCGATGCCAAGCTCCTGGCACACCGCCGCCACCCCCCCGGGTTGGACCGGGCCTGCGGCCAAGAGCGACAGCTGCACCTGAAGACTTTTCACGCCCACACCCCTGGCCGCCAGACGCTGATGGAGCTGCCTAAGCCGCCTCGGGCCCACATTGGACAGCCCAAGCTCGGCCACCTGGCCGCGGGCCACCAGATCGGCCAAACCATCAAGCAAAGGCCCTTCCTGCCAGGGGGCATAGCGGGCCGTGCTCCAGTGGAGCTGCACCCGATCCAACTGGCCCTGAAGCCGCCTGAGGGAGGCGGCAAAGGCGCGGTCGTAGCCGCGGCGGCCCAGACGCCAGGGGAACGGGGCCAACTTGGTGGCGATGCAGATTCGCCGCCGATCGGCCGCATCGAGGGCGGCGGCAAAGCCTCCCAGCAGGCTTTCGCTGCGGCCATTCCAACGGCCAGTGCCATAGGAATCGGCAGTATCAAAAACGTTCAAACCCAGCTGCACGGCAGCGAAAAAGGTGGCTTTGAGCTCGGCGTCTTGATCGGGGTTGTAACCCCAAAGAAACTGATTCCCCCAGGCCCAGGTGCCCACACCCATGCCCGGTGCTGCGTCGGGATGCGCCATCGTGACAACCCTCTTGGGCAACCATTCAGGCCAATATGAGCGAGCTGTTGCCGACCCAGCACGCGATGCATCCCACCCCCACCACAGCGGAACTGCCCTCGGGGCCTGAGGGCGGCGCGCACGAACCGGAACCGGTGCTCTGCCACCACTGCGG
>JBEDHM010000202.1:0-2667 GCA_041174105.1 Cyanobacteriota bacterium
CTGGTGCCCAGGGCTGAGGCCTTGGCGGCCTTTGCCCAGGAGGCTGGCCTGGAGGGCGAGGCGCTGCTGCGGGCCCTCACCCGGGAATGCAACCGACTGCTGGCCCAGCGGGTGGGTTCAAGGCCCGATGAGCGCCTGGGCGGGGTGGCTCTGGTGGAGCCGTTCAGCCTCGAGAACGGTCTGCTCACCCAAACCCTGAAGCAGCGCCGCGACCGCATTGCCCTGCGGGATGGGGCCGCGATTGCCGCCATCTATGCCTGATGCCGCTGTCGCCAGCTCTGGGGGGAGTGCGGCGAACCGCCGTTGACCGCCGCTGGCAGGGCTGAGAGCCTGGGCGCTGCATTGCTCAATCCATGGCCAACGGCAGCCTCACGATCAAGCGTTCGATCACGGTGCGGGCGGTGGTTACCCCCCGCTGGAAGGACGACGCGGAGCGGGAGATCAGCGCGGCCCTGGCCGGCTCCGATGGCCAGCTTGCCCAGTTGGAGCAGGAAGGCCAGCAATTGGTGGATGAGATCCGCCGCCAGAGTGCCAATCCCCTTGATCCCCGGGTGCAGGAGCAGGTGAACTCGGTGCAGCAGCAGGTGGCGGCCAAGCGCGCTGAGCTTGAGGAGCAGAAGCGTCAATTGTTGGAGCAGCAGCGCCAGGTGCGGGATCTGGAGATGGAGCAGATCGTGGAGCAGGGCCAGATCGAAAGCTTCACCGAGGTGCGGGTGGGCGACAACCTGGTGGAAAAACTCCAGGCCATGGTGTTGGTGCGTGATGGCGTGATCGAGGCGATCGAGGGCGACAACTGAACGGCAGTCGGCGAGCTCCGATCCCGAGGCGAGCCCCTAAGTCGGACTCAGTACGGATTAATAGGCAATATGGCCCATTGATCCCTGGCTAAGTCGGAGTGATTATGAGTTGGGTCGGGACATTGGGCTCCCGGCCCTTCTGTTCTTCGTGTCCAGTCCGATGGCTGTGATCCAAACCGTTCCTTTTGTGACCTTCAAGACCCGGGTGCGTGATGAATCCGTGCCGGGTCCCAACCCCTACCGCTGGCAGGACCTCACCAGCGATGACATCTTTGCGGGCAAGCGGGTGGTGCTGTTCTCCCTGCCGGGTGCCTTCACTCCCACCTGCTCCTCGAACCACCTGCCCCGGTATGAGGAGCTCTACCCGGAGTTCCGTGCCCTGGGCATCGATCAGGTGATTTGCCTTTCGGTCAACGATGCCTTTGTGATGTTCCAGTGGGGCCAGCACATCGGGGCCCGCAACGTGATGCTGCTGCCCGATGGCAACGGTGAATTCACCCGCAAGATGGGGATGCTGGTTGACAAAACCAACCTGGGCTTCGGCAAGCGGTCCTGGCGCTATTCGATGCTCGTGAACGACCGGGTGATCGAAAAGGCCTTCATCGAGCCCGAATTCGGTGATAACTGCCCAATTGATCCCTTTGAGGTGTCTGATGCGGACACGATGCTCAGCTATCTGCGCGGCGAGCAGGCAGGCCAGGTGGCGGCGGCGCGCCTGAATTTTGTGGGCTGATCGCCAGTGGTCGAATCGCCAGTCCAGTACTCCCTCGCTGGCGTCTTAAAGTCCGCCGATTGCAACGTTGGTTGACCAGCCCCCGGTTTCCCGGGGGCACTCCGGCGTTGGACCCACCCTTCGAAACCTCGGCGGAGTCAGGACTTTGGCAACCCACGAAATTTTCATGCCGGCCCTTTCCTCCACCATGACGGAGGGCAAGATCGTGGAGTGGCTCAAAAAGCCTGGCGACAAGGTGGAGCGCGGCGAGTCCGTGCTGGTGGTGGAGTCGGATAAGGCGGATATGGATGTGGAGTCGTTCAACGAGGGTTTCCTGGCCGCGGTGTTGATGCCCGCCGGCGGCACAGCCCCGGTGGGGGAAACCATCGCCCTGATCGTGGAAACCGAAGCTGAAATCGCCGAGGTGGCGGCCAAGGCTCCCGCTGCCCCAGCAGCAGCTGCTACGGCTGCGCCGGCCCCCAGCCCAGCAGCGCCTGCGGCCACCCCAGCTCCCGTGGCGCCCGCAACTCCTGCGCCGGCGCCAGCCGCACCGGCGTCAACGGCTCCCGTGGCCGCCGCCGCTCCGGTGGTGGCGCTCGCCTCCACTGCCAGCGGCCGGGTGGTGGCATCTCCCCGGGCCAAGAAACTCGCCAGCCAGCTGGGTGTGGCCCTCGAGGGGCTCCGGGGCAGCGGCCCCCACGGCCGTATCCAGGCTGAAGATGTGTTGGCGGCCACGGGCCAGCCGATCACGGTGCCCCGCGTTGCCGAAGGCAGTGGCCCTGCCGTGGCCGCTGGGGTGGCGGGCGGCAATGGGGCTTCAGCCCCCGCTCCGGCACAGGCGGGTCAGGCCTTTGGCCGCCCTGGCGAGAGCGTGGCGTTCAACACGCTGCAGAACGCGGTGAACCGCAACATGGTGGCCAGCCTGGCGGTGCCCTCCTTCCGGGTGGGCTACACGATCACCACCGACAAGCTCGACGCCTTCTACAAGCAGGTGAAGGGCAAGGGCGTCACCATGACAGCCCTGCTGGCCAAGGCTGTGGGTGTCACCCTGGCCCGCCATCCCCAGGTGAATGCGGCCACCTCCGCCGATGGTTCGGCCATGGCCTACCCGGCGGCTGTGAATGTGGCGGTGGCGGTGGCCATGGAAGATGGCGGCCT
>JBEDHM010000203.1:0-3126 GCA_041174105.1 Cyanobacteriota bacterium
CATGGGGCGAGGTGGCGCAGGGGTTCATTCCCCAGCTCACCAGCCTCAACGACAGTCGCAAGCTGTTTCTTGCTGCCGGCATCCTGGGGGCCACCGTGATGCCCCACAACCTCTATCTGCATTCCTCCCTGGTGAAGTCACGCCATTGGGAAAACCGAGCCCAGGCCCGCCGCGGTGGACTTTTTTACAGCAACCTCGATACCTTCGTGGCCTTGGCCCTGGCCTTTTTGGTGAACGCGGCCATTTTGGTGCTGGCCGGGGGCAGCTTCTACCAACGCACCCCCATGCCGGTGGCGGATTTGGGCGAGGCCTATCACCTGCTGACCCCGATCCTTGGCACCTCGATCGCCAGTCTTCTGTTTGGCATTGCCCTGTTAGCGGCTGGTCAGAGCTCCACCCTCACGGCCACCCTCGCGGGACAGGTGGTGATGGAGGGGTTCCTCAAGATCCAGCTGCCGCCATGGCAAAGGCGGTTGATCACCCGCACCGTGGCCCTGATCCCGGCGATGGTCACGGTGATCGTGCTCGGTGATCAGGGGATCAACACCCTGCTTGTTCTCAGCCAGGTGGTGCTCAGCCTGCAGCTGCCTTTTGCCGCCATTCCCCTGGTATGGCTCTGCGGCCGTCCCCTGCTGATGGGTGATCTGGTGGCACCAGGCTGGCTGCAAGTGCTTGGCTGGAGCTGTGCTGGCCTGATCGTGATCATCAATGGTGGCCTGCTGATCTCGAGCACCCAAACCTGGATCGCCGGTGGGATCTAGGCCCAAGCCAACAAAAAGCCCCCTCCGCGGGGGAGAGGGCTGATCGCTGGATGGATCGCGAGGGCCCTTGGGCCTCAGCCAATCGCAGGAGCACTTAGAGCGACCGGATTGGACTGCACCGCAGCCAAATCGAGGGGGAAGTTGTGGGCGTTGCGCTCGTGCATCACTTCCATGCCCAAGTTGGCACGGTTGAGCACGTCAGCCCAGGTTGGCAGCACCTTGCCCTGGCCATCGAGGATCGACTGGTTGAAGTTGAAACCGTTCAGGTTGAAGGCCATGGTGCTGATGCCCATGGAGGTGAACCAGATCCCAACCACGGGCCAGGCAGCCAGGAAGAAGTGGAGGCTGCGGCTGTTGTTGAAGCTGGCGTATTGGAAGATCAGGCGACCGAAGTAACCGTGGGCGGCCACGATGTTGTAGGTCTCTTCTTCCTGGCCGAACTTGTAGCCGTAGTTCTGCGACTCATTCTCGGTGGTTTCACGCACCAGCGAGGAGGTCACCAGGGAGCCGTGCATAGCGGAGAACAGGCTGCCGCCGAAGACACCGGCCACCCCCAGCATGTGGAAGGGGTGCATCAGGATGTTGTGCTCAGCCTGGAACACCAACATGAAGTTGAAGGTGCCGCTGATGCCCAGGGGCATGCCATCGGAGAAGGAACCCTGACCGAAGGGATACACCAGGAACACAGCCATGGCGGCCGAGAGCGGAGCGCTGTAGGCCACGCAGATCCAGGGGCGCATGCCAAGGCGGTAGGAGAGCTCCCACTGGCGGCCCATGTAGGCGGAAATGCCAATCAAGAAGTGGAACACCACCAACTGGTAGGGCCCACCGTTGTACAGCCATTCATCGAGGCTGGCGGCTTCCCAGATGGGATAGAAGTGCAGGCCGATGGCGTTGCTGGAGGGCACAACAGCACCGGAGATGATGTTGTTGCCATAGATCAGGGAGCCAGCCACGGGCTCACGGATGCCGTCGATGTCGACGGGGGGGGCGGCGATGAACGCCACGATGTAGCAGATGGTGGCCGCCAGGAGGCAGGGGATCATCAGCACACCGAACCAACCCACATAAATGCGGTTATCGGTGGAGGCAACCCACTGGCAGAAGCTTTCCCAGCTTCCACTCCGGCCGCTGCGAATGGCAGTGGTCATCTGAAAAGAACGCGGGATGAACGGGATAAGAACGGAGAGCCCCCAAGGGGCCTCCGCATGAGGCTAGGGAGCTGCAAAGCCAGGCTTAGCAAGCGAAAAAAAAGTTGCGATCACGCAACCTTGCTTTACATCCACCCGCAACATTGCGAAACCATGGGCCGGTCCCCTGACGGCCGGTGCCCATAACCTGATGAAGCCTGCACCGCGTTCCCGGGTCGATTGATGCTCCAGCACCAGTCCCAGGGGGAGAACACGCGCAGCACCGCGGCCGCCACGGAGCCCCGCAGCGGACGCTCCGCGCGACGGCGCAGCTCCCACCTCCCCTTGGACGGGGAGCAGGGCATCGCAGGGGCGGCAATGTCGCCCCCGTTGACTGCGCGCCAAGGCCTTGCCATCGAGCACTGGCTCCAGCAACTTCACCAGGCAACCCACTGGCACGGCCAGTTGCCCGTGGCTGTTCTCGATCGCTGCTGGCTGAAGCTGCGCGCCATCCCCGTCGAACAGCTGGCCCAGGTCTTGCCACCCGACACCAGTTTTGAGGCACCGGAACTGGTGCGCTACCGCCAGCTGGTGCACCAGGGGCTAGGGGCCTGGGAAGTGGAACAGCTCTGTTGGCAGGAATTTGGGCAGGGGGCCTGGCGGGAGGCCCTCCGCCGGTATTGGAGCCAGCAGGAACAGGGCAACCACGGCTGGACCCTGGATCGCTACCTCCAGCTGCTCGAGACCTACCGCCAGCCTTGGCGCGATGGGGGCAACCGGCGCCTTCCCCTGCTTGTGCTGGCCCGCCACGGGCAGCGGGAGAGCCATGCCCTCCATTGGCTGGATGCCCAGGGGCTGTCCATGCGGCACACTTGCCTTTGATTGCAAGGCTGCGGCAATGGCCGACGACACGTCACCCTCACGGCAAGACAGCTCTCGCCCGCCCGGTCGTGGGCCCGGCAACCGGGAACCCGGCGGGTTCCGCATTCGCCTGAGCGACAACGAAATGCGTGCCGCCCGGGCAATCCAGGACGCCTTCCAGCTGCGTTCCACCGTGGCCGCCTTGGGCCTGGCGATCCGCACGGTGGCCCAGTTGTTGGAAGACGGCCAACTCGATGAACTCGTGGCCCAGCAACGGGCCCAGGCTGGTCCTCGCCGCTCCTATGGCGAGGGCAGGCCAGGCCAGGACCGGGATCGTGATGGCCGCGGTGGTCGCCCCGAGCGCGCCCCCAAAG
>JBEDHM010000204.1:0-2754 GCA_041174105.1 Cyanobacteriota bacterium
GTGGGGATTGGTTTGGGGATGGTCAGATCAGATCGTTCGTGTTCATCAGAAGAGGTGCCCTCACGGGGAATCCCATCGGGTGGGTTGGGTTCGGTCTCAGGACCGATCACATCCACAGACACGCGTTGAATCACCAAGCGGTAGCGGATCGGTTGGTGAGCATTGATGAAGGATTGAACATCCGCCACCTGCCGCGCGGTTGGAAAACGCTGATTGGTGACCCTCACGGCGGCGCGAATCAGCGGAGGATTTTGGCTCCAATCAATCGCCACATTGATCAGCTCAGAATCCTTACCAAGGGTGAGGGTGCGGTTCTTCAGAGACAACGTGATCGCCTGCTGAATCTCTGCCAAGGCCGCAGCGCGCCTGGCCTGGGCCATCAAGGTGAGAAAACTTCCTGAAAGAGGGATCAGTAACAGTGCCGTGAGCAGCAGGCTCACCAAGCCCAAGCGACTGCGCCACAGGTTGACCCGCAGGGCTGGTTGACAGAGCGCCAGAGCAAGCAGCGCCCCACTGAGGATTCCAAGCAGGTTGGCCGCGAACAGCAGACCAGCCCCGAGCGCATCACCCCATTGCGCCTTGGAAAGCAACAGACCAAAGGCGCAAACAGGTGGTACCAGGGCAACGGAAATGGCCGTCCCGGCCAAGGAGCTGATGGCCTTGCTACTGACCGAGGCATAGGCAGCGATGGCCCCCGCCACCAGCGCCACGCCCAGATCAAGAAGATTGGGTTGGGTACGGGCAGCCACTTCTGAACCGAAAATCGGCAGCCCCACCCAGGCCCCCAACAGCACCGACAACGCCACCGTGATGGCGATGCCGATCAACAGTGTGAGCAGGGCCCGACCCACCAACAGCAGACGTCCCTGCAGGATCCCAAAGGCCGCCGCCCGCAGGGGCAGCATCCAAGGGGCAATCAACATCGCGCCGATCACCACCGCACTGCTGTTGGCGAGCAACCCCAGGGTGGCAATCGCCCCGGCCGCCAGGGTCAGCACCAAAAATGGCTGATCACTGCGGGCATCGAGCTCAAACTGCTCACTCAGGGATTGTTCACGCATGAGCGCTTCGGTTGCACCGTTACCGATCGGGGCCAACGATCACTCCTGAGCTCCGGCGACCCTATCCAGCCATCACCCGGGGGAGAGGGGTTCAGGGGCCGGATCCAGGGCGATGTGGTTGAGCAGGGTGGTGGTGAAGGCGAACAGCAAAAAGGGCAGTGACAGCACCAGGATGATCCCCACCACCACCAGAGCAAAGATCGGGTTGTTGGCCCCCATCAAGGCCATCCCAGCGGCCAGGCTTACAAAAATCACCAGCATCCAGATGATGATCTGGGCATAGATGTCCCCGAAGGTCAGGGTGCAGCGCAGCTGATAGCCCGGTTGACGGTCCATGGGGTTGGCACGGGATCCATCCCAGCTAAGGAAGGTTTGGCTTTGTTGATGCAGGTCCTCAACAACTGTTTTCAGTTGGCGAAGCTGCCTAACCTCACGGCATCCCCTTCATGCCTGCCATGACCCCCCACGACCTGGGACTTCTGGTGGAGCTGCTGCTGCCAGGAATGCTGCTGTCGGTCCTGGTGCTCTCCACCTTCGCCGCCGGCGGCTGAATCTTGCGCTGAGGGGGCTCGTTCCATCAGTCCTTCCTCACATTTTGAGTTGGCGGCTGCCTGTCTCGGTTTGTTCTCCATAGGGTGAGGGTCGTATCCGGCCTACGCCCTTGTCGGTTCGCCTTTCAGTACTCACAGTTCTGCTGAGCGTGGTGCTTGTGCTGGCAGGTCTCTGGGTGGGCAGCAACGTGAACCTTCTGCCCATCGACGCCAGTGCCAATGCCCCGGTCTACGACGAGCTGTTCCGGGTGTTGTTCAGCATCGGCACGATGCTGTTCCTGGGTGTGGTGGGCCTGCTGACCTACAGCCTGATTCGCTACCGGCGCGTCGACGGGGACATGGGTGATGGGGCAGCCATTGAAGGCAACCTGCCCCTGGAAATTGTCTGGACGGCGATCCCCGCGGTGGTGGTCCTGTTCGTGGGGCTCTACAGCTACAACATCTACGAGCGGATGGGCGGGATGACCCCCCTGGTCGACCACTCCTCCATGCATGCCATGGCGGAGATGGGCTCCGACACAGAAGGCAAGGTTTGGGGAGGGATCAGCACCACCCCTGGCGCCACAGCGGCGGTGTCAGTCGATGTGACGGCGATGCAATTCGCCTTTATCTTCCGCTACCCCGCCAGCAACATCATCAGCGGCGAACTGCACGTGCCCGAGGGGGAAGTGGTGGAGCTCCGTATGCAGGCCAACGACGTGATCCATGCCTTCTGGGTGCCCCAATTCCGGCTCAAGCAAGACATCATTCCCGGCCAGCCCACCGTGCTCACGTTCACCCCAAGCCGAGCGGGCACCTATCCGATCATCTGCGCCGAACTGTGTGGTCCGTATCACGGGGGCATGCGCAGCTCCGTGGTGGTGCATGAACGCGATGCGTTCGATGAGTGGATCGCCAAGAACACCCCCCCTGCAGTCGCCTCCTGAGGACCCCCTAGGCCATGGCCACCACCACCCTTCAACCCATGCCTCCCATCCGCCTCCAGCCCCAGGGGTGGTTGCGGTATCTCAGTTTCAGCCTGGATCACAAGGTGATCGGCATCCAGTACCTGGTCACCGGCTTCCTCTTCTATCTCGTGGGGGGGCTGCTGGCGGGGATGATCCGCACGGAACTGGCAACGCCCATCTCCGATTTCCTCAGCC
>JBEDHM010000205.1:0-8749 GCA_041174105.1 Cyanobacteriota bacterium
CTTCTACGACAGTGCCATTTCGGCGTTCATTGAGTGGGTGGCGCTGACGGCCGTTGCCGTGGTGCTGGGGCTGGGCGGATCGATGGTGAGTGGGGGCTTGATGGGTCTGGGAACCCTCACCACCTTCATCCTCTACTCCCAGCGCCTGTTTGATCCCCTGCGCCAGTTAGCCGAGCGCTTCACCCAAATCCAGGGCGGGCTCACCGCCGTGGAGCGGATCGGCGAGTTGCTCGAGCAGCCCATTGAGATCGCCGACCTGCCCGACCACCAACGCAGCGCAGCGGCCATTCGCAGTGGCAGCCAGCGCTCCAGTGCGGGCGAAGTGATCTTCGAGAACGTCTCGTTTGCCTATCGAGAAGACGATCCCATCCTTTCGGACCTGTCGTTTCGCATAGCGGCGGGCGAGCACGTGGCCCTTGTGGGCCCCACCGGTTCGGGCAAAACCACGGTGATTCGCCTGCTCTGCCGCCTCTATGAACCCCAGCAGGGCCGGATCCTGCTTGATGGCATCGATATCCGCCAGCTGCCGATTCCCACCCTGCGTCAGCGGCTCGGGGTGGTGCTTCAAGACACCTTCCTGTTCAGCGGCAACGTGGCCGATAACCTTCGGCTCGACGCGCCGATCAGCCCTGGGGAGCTTCAACGCATCTGCCGCGATCTGGGCCTGGATCCGCTGCTGGCCCGATTGCCGGATGGCTTGAACACTGAACTGCGCGAACGGGGCGGCAATTTGTCTTCCGGCGAGCGGCAACTGCTTTCGGTGGCCAGGGTCGCAATCCGTGACCCCACGGTGCTGGTGATGGATGAGGCCACCGCCTTTATGGATCCCTCCACCGAGGCCACCCTGCAACGCGATCTCGATCGCCTGCTGCAGCAGCGCACCGCCATCGTGATTGCCCATCGCCTGGCCACGGTGGAAGCGGCCGATCGCATCTTTGTGCTCCAGAAAGGCCGGTTGGTGGAACAGGGCCCGCACCATCAACTGCGCTTGGCGGGAGGCTTGTATGCCCAACTCGCCGATCTTCAAGAGCGCGGGCTGGCCGCCCTTTGATCGGCCCCTGGGATCCCCCCTGGTGAGCACGGTCTCCGGCAAGATCCCCCCAACGCCCGTGTGCCCGGTTTCTGTGCCTTCCTCTGAGCTTCTCAATAGCCTCTATGGGGAGCAGCACAGGCTTTGCCGCACGCCCAACAGCCAGGTGCAGCTGGTGCTCAGCCTGCACAGGCCCATCGATTTGGTTGAGCTAGAGCAGCTCTGTGATGCGGTGGGTTGGAGCCGGCGTCCCATGCGCCGGGTGCGCAAGGCCTTGGAAAACAGCCTGCTGCGGGTGGGCCTGTGGCGCCACGACACCCACCTGCCCAAATTGGTGGGATTTGCCCGCTGCACGGGGGATGGGGTGGTGGCTGCCACGGTTTGGGATGTGGCTGTCCATCCGCTCTACCAAGGGGCTGGCCTTGGCAAGCAGTTGATGGATTTTGTGCTCGACCACCTGCGCGGCTTGGAGCTGGATCGGGTCACCCTGTTTGCCGACCCTGAGGTGGTGGGCTTCTACCAGGCCCAGGGCTGGGAACTGGAACCCCTCCAGCGCCGCTGCGCCTTCTGGTATTCGCCCTAGGCGCTGCCGTTGTATTGCCGGGCCAGCTGGAGGGTGTCGGCGCCGCGCCGCCAAGCCCGCCGTAATCGCCAGTTGCGCCAGCTGACCGCCAGCACACCCTGTTGGTGCCAGCGCCGGCCATCCACCAACAGCTTCACCCCCAGACTGCGCAACCTCCCCAGCCGGCGGAGGCGCAGCACCAGATCGAGGTCTTCCATCAGGGCCAGGGGGGCAAAACCTCCCGCTTGCTGATAGAGCTCCCGGCTCACCAGCAGTCCCTGGTCGCCGTAGGGCATCTGGCCAACGCGACTCCGCCACGACACCGCGGCTTCCAGCAGCCGCAGGGCCCACCCGGGACCGTCGATGGCGAGCTCAAACCACCAGGCGCAGGGCGGGGCTTCAGGGGCGTCTGCAAGGGCGAGGGCCCGCTCGATCGCCTGCTGCCAGCCCGGTTGCAAGCGCACGTCTGCATGCAGAAACAGCAGCCAGGGCGCCTCGCTTTGGGCGGCCCCCAGGGCAAGCTGCTGGCCGCGCCCTGGGCTGCAGCTCCGCACGGCAGCCCCAGCCAAGGCGGCAACCCGGGCGGTGCGATCGGGGCTTTCGCCATCCACCACCAGCACCTCGTGGATCCAGGAACAGGGGGCTTCCCCCCCGGGGGCCTGCTGCAGATCGGCCAACAGCAACGGCAGGCGCTCCGCTTCCCGGCGGGCCGCGATCACCACGGCAACGCTCAACGCCATCGGGCCAGATCCACGGGCCAATCCACATCGCTGCGCTCCTGGAGCAGGGCAACCCGCAGCCCCAGCCCGGCTGCCTGCTCCAGGGTGCGTTCCAACACCCGGTTGGTGCCCCAGGGGATGCCGGCCAGTAACTGGCCCGGCGCCCCAGGGCCGCCATGCCGCCGTAATCGCTGTAGCGCCAGCCCGATCAGCCAGTAGCCCCCATCGCGGGCTGGGCCCAGCACCAGATCCGGGCCCCCAGGGGGCTGGCGATCGAGGGCGCCGAAGGCCTGCTGCAAATCGTCGGTTTCCAGGGTGGGCAGGTCACTGCCAATGAGCACCACCTGCTGAACGCCCTCGCGGCAGGCCCTGGTGATCTGGCGTTGCAGGCGCACCCCCAGCGGGCCTTCCCCCTGCAGCACCCAGCGGGGGGTGGCCATCGAACGGGCCCAGCGGCTGGCCGCCTTGGCAGCCAAGCCGCAGATGGCGAGCACAAGTTCTGGCCCCGGAGTGGTGGGCTGGGCAGGGCTGCTCACACTGCTCATGCTGATGGCCCTGGCTGTGCCCAGGGTGTGGGCGCTGAGTCGCTCTTGGATGCGGGCTGCCCGCTGGGTGCCCAGCCCTCCGGCCAGCCGTTGTTTGCAGCGCCCAGGGGCGGGCCAGCGGGCCAGGACCACCAGTTGCTGCTTCACCCTGGATGGGGCAGCTCGGCGGGCTTGAGCACCACTTGTCCCTTGGTGTTGTTGCGCTGAATGCCGATCGTGAGGGGGGCACCCACACGGCCCTGGTCGACCGCTAGCTGCACCTCCGAGGGATTTTTCACCGTCCGGCCTCCCACCTGCTCGATCAGATCACAGGGCCTCAGCCCGCCCCGGGCGGCTGGGCTGGCCGGCATCACCTCCACCACCACCACCCCATTCACTTCAGGCACCTTGCACTCGTCGGTGCTGGCATTGATCTCCCGGGCCAACTGGGGGGTGAGTGCCTGCAACCGCACGCCGATGTAGGGGTGGCTGGCGCTGCCGCGCTCGAGGATTTGGCTGGCAATCTGGCGCGCCACGTTGATTGGAATCGCAAAACTCAGCCCCGCCCCCGGGGCCTTGCGGATGGCCGTGTTGATGCCGATCACCTGGCCCCGGTCGTTGATCAAGGGGCCGCCGCTGTTGCCTGGGTTGATGGCCGCATCGGTTTGGATGTAGGGGACCCGTTGACCTTCGCCAAGGGCATTGGTGCGCTGGATGGCACTGATGATCCCGGCGGTCACCGTGTTGTCGAGGCCGAGGGGATTGCCGATCGCGATCGCCCACTCGCCAGGCTTCACCTTGGCCGAGTCGCCCAGGGGCGCCACGGGGAGGCCACTGGCTACCACCTTCACCACGGCCACATCGGTCACCGGGTCGCTGCCCAGCACCTTGCCGCTGAAGCTGCGGCCATCGGGCAGGGTCACGCTCACTTCCGAGGCCCCTTCCACCACGTGGGCATTGGTGAGCACGATTCCGTCTGAACGGGTGATGAAGCCTGAGCCCTGCCCCTGTTGTTGCGAAATGGCGGGGCCATTGCCAAACAGCCCGCCCAGGGGATTCACCAGGCGCTTGAGGGTGTCGATCCGTACCACCGCCGGCCCCACCTTGGCGACCGCGTCGACGATGAACGAGTTGTTACCTGGGATGACCGCCGTGGGGGCTGCATCGCTGATGCGGGTGTCCCTTGGATTGCGGCCGGAAAACCCTGGGAAACCTGAGCTGCAGCTGCTGAGCAGCACGAGGGGCGTGATCAAACCGGCGCTCAGAGCCAACGGGAGGCGGCGCATGGATGGGTGGGGCCAGGTGTGGATTCGCCTCATTTAAGACCGACTTGCCCCGGTGTTCTGCGTATATTCGGCACTCGCGATGGGTCCGTACTCGGTGCAGCAGGCAACCCAGCTGTGGCACCAGGTTCAGCAGGCCCTCCAGGCCAACCTCAGCAAGCCCACCTTCGAAACCTGGATCCGGCCTGCCCAGTGCACCGGTTTCGAGAACGGCCAGCTCCAATTGCTCGCCCCCAACAGCTTTGCCAGCGGGTGGCTGCGCAAGAACTACCTGGGCACCATCGAGGCGGTGGCCTCAGAAATTGCCGGCCGCAGCGTGCAGGTGCTGGTGGGGGTAGCCGGCGGCGATGATCCGATCATCCAGCCCGGGGCGGCAGCGGGCGCATCGCCCGAGCTCGCAGCTCCCCCCGCTGGCTCCCCGGCGAGCACGGCGGCCGCGGTGAAGGCCACCGGTGAAGCAGCCCGCAAGCGCATCCCCGGGCTGAACCCCCGCTACGTGTTCAACCGCTTTGTGGTGGGCCCCAATAGCCGCATGGCCCATGCCGCGGCCTTGGCGGTGGCCGAGGCGCCGGGCCGGGAATTCAATCCCCTCTTCCTTTGCGGCGGGGTGGGTTTGGGGAAGACCCACCTGATGCAGGCCATCGGCCATTACCGCCTGGAAATCAATCCGGATGCCAAGGTTTTCTATGTCTCCACGGAAACGTTCACCAACGATTTGATTCAGGCGATTCGCAAAGATGGCATGCAGGCGTTTCGCGATCGCTACCGCGCTGCTGATTTGATTTTGGTTGATGATATTCAGTTTATTGAAGGCAAGGAATACACCCAGGAGGAGTTTTTCCACACGTTCAATGCTCTGCACGAGGCCGGCCGCCAGATCGTGATCGCCTCCGACCGTCCCCCCAGCCAGATTCCGCGCATGCAGGAGCGGTTGATCTCGCGGTTTTCGATGGGGTTGATCGCTGATATCCAGGCTCCGGATTTGGAGACACGCATGGCGATCCTCCAGAAAAAAGCTGAGCAGGAGCAGATGGCCCTGCCCCGGGATCTGATCCAATTCATTGCTGGTCGCTTCACCTCCAACATCCGTGAATTGGAAGGGGCCCTCACCCGGGCCGTGGCCTTTGCTTCGATCACGGGTCTGCCCATGACCGTGGAATCAGTCGCACCGATGCTTGATCCAGCGGGGGTGGATTTGGAGGTCAAACCGGAGCAGGTGCTCGAGAAGGTGGCCGAAGTGTTTGGGGTGGGCTGCGATGAGATGCGCAGTGCCAGCCGCAAACGGGCCGTGAGTCAGGCCAGGCAGGTGGGCATGTTCCTGATGCGCCAAAGCACGAATCTCTCCTTGCCAAGGATTGGTGAAGCCTTTGGCGGCAAGGATCACTCCACGGTGATGTACGCGGTGGAACAGGTGGAGAAAAAGTTGACCACCGATCCCCAGCTCTCGCGCCAGGTGCAGCAGGTGCGCGATCTCCTGCAGATCGATTGCCGCAAACGCAAATAGCCCGGACCTAGGCGATCAGGGGGTTAGCTGATCAGGGGTTGGGCGGGGTCGAGGCCCTCGAGCTCACCTTGAAAGACCCGGCTGGCGGTGATGTCCTCCGCTTCGATCGTCATCAGATCCAGCTTGCTGATGGTGGTGCCCATTCGGCTGAACAGACGATTGGCCTGGCGCATCCGGGCGCGATCGATCGCATTGCGAATCGAGCGGGCATTGGCAAAAAATGGCAGTTGGATGCGCCGTTGGATGTAGTCGGCGAAGGCTTCGATGGCTTCGTCGCTGAAGCGGTAATTCTCCTCAGCCAGGATCAGGCGGGCAATGGCCAGCAGTTCGTCGGGGCTGTAATCGGGGAAGTCGATGTGGTTGGCCACCCTGGAGGAGAGGCCTGGGTTGGATTGGTAAAACACATCCATCCGCTCTTTGTAACCGGCGAAAATCACCACCAGGTCATCCCGGTTGTTTTCCATCACCTGCAGCAGGATTTCGATCGCCTCGGCGCCGTAATCCCGTTCGTTTTCAGGCCGGTAGAGGTAATAGGCCTCATCGATGAACAGCACCCCACCCATCGCCTTTTTGAGCATCTCCCGGGTTTTTGGCGCGGTATGGCCGATGTATTGGCCCACTAGATCGTCGCGGGTGGCCGTCACGACATGGCCTTTGCGCACGTAGCCCAGGCCATGCAGGATTTTGCTGATCCGTTCAGCCACGGTGGTTTTGCCCGTTCCTGGCCTGCCTGTGAATGACATGTGCAGGCTCGGCGGGGCCGTTTCCAGACCCACCTGTTGGCGGGCCCGGTTCACCACCAACAGGGCGGCAATTTCCCGTAACCGTGCCTTCACGGGCCGCAGGCCAATCAGCTCGCGATCCAGTTGATCCAGCATCTCCTGAATGCCGGCCCCTTCGTAGGCGGCCTGCAGGTCAACACCGCCCTCCGTGTCAGGGTCCATCGGTGGATCCTTGGCTCACCAGGGCATCAATGGCAGCGGCAAAGCTGTGGTCAGCAGGACCAATCGGCGCGTCTTCGGTTTCTGAGCGCACCGTGAGGTTGACGTAGGTGCGGCCAAAGCTGATGTCTGGGAAGCGCTGCTGCTCTTCGGACAGGGCGTTGAGCTGTTCGAGGAACACGCGGGTGGCTTCGTAGTCGCCAAATTCGATCCTGCGCTCCAGGCGTTCGGCCTGGTCGGGTTTAGGGCGGGGGGTCCAGGGCTGATCCATGGCGCTAACCCTAGGCCCGCACAGTGCTCTCGGCCGCCAGGCAATCGGTGCGACTGCGGCTGAGGCGATCGGCCCAACCCGCTGCATACGCCTGGTTGGCGGCCTGCTCGTTGGGATCGTTGCTGGCCAACGGGTGGGGCATCGTGCCATTGATGGCCCCATTGGTGACACAGAACATCGCCTTTTGGAAGCTGGCGCAGATTTTTACCCGCACATCGCCCTCTCCCCGGGTGCGCTGCCGATACCAGTTGTGCAGGGTTTCCGGTAGGTGGCGGTACATGTCCTGCATCAGCAGGCTGGGCGGGATGCCAGCCCCCATCGTGGGCAGCGGGTCGGCAAACAGGGCGCCGTAGGCAAATTGGCCCTGGTCTGGAGAAATCTGCTGGGCCTGGGCGTTAAAGCTCACCGTGCCCAGAAACGGCATGCCCCGCAGAAAGACCGCTTCCACATAGGGGACCGCCACGTCAACCAAAAAGGTGAGCTGGGCTTCCGGTGGCAAGATCCAGAACCTTTCCTGGCCAATCGTGACGGCATAGGTGATCGGATTGGCGGCGGCGGCCACCAGCCCTTGCTTGAGAAATTCCACAACGTCCGCAATCGTGCGCACTTGGCCCGAGCGTTCGGCGGCGGCGAGGTTGATGAAGAGATCACTCATCACGCGCCAGAACTGCCCCAGGGCATGGGTTGTGGCTGCTGTGCGGATCAGTTCCGGCAGGAATTGGGGAAACAGGGGATGCAGCACCCCCAGCAGCCAATCTTGACGCCGTTTGCGTTGAATAATGGCGGCGCACAGCTCGGCGAAGGGTTGGGAATCGAGGTAGGCGTCGAGGCCACCGGTGCCATGCCAGAGCATGGCCTTCATGCAATATTCGGCATATTCGAAATTGATGCGATCGTGGTTGAGATGGCGCCACAATTTGGCTGGGCTGATCTCACCATCGAGATATTTGAAGATCGGAAATGGATTCAGGAATTGGTGTTCGGCCTGATAGATGAGGTTGATGCTGTAGGCATCCAACACCTCGCCATAGCTCTCGAGCACCCCAACCACTTCCAGAACATGGTCGGGCGTATCGGCCAGCAAGGTTTCTCCGCTCAGCAGACGGCGCTGCAGCTCTGAAGCAGAGGGCATGCCGCCATTGCGGGTTAGCTCGGCGGAAATGACTGGCATCAGCCCAGCCCCCCATGGCCGATCGCCGCCACTAGCCCAGGCACCTGGGCCATGGCGGTGGTGCTGGCTTCGCTGAGCTGCCCCAGCAAGCTTGGAAAGAGCCCGATGGCCACGACTCCAAGGGCGAGGGCCATGGCGGGCAGGGTTTCCCGTGGTGCCACAGGGGCCAATTGGATATCGAGCCGGCCATCCTCCAGCGCATCGCCACTGGGCGGTGTAATCGCCAACCGGCCAAAGAAGGCGCGGTTCACCAGCAGCAGGAAATAGACAGCGGTGAGAGCCGAGCCCACCATGCACAGCAGGGTGGCGATGGGATAGGCCTGAAGACTGCCGCGGAACACCAGAAATTCCGAGATGAACCCCGCCATGCCGGGCATGCCCGCACTCGCCATCACCCCGAGAATCATCAAGCTGCCAGTGAATGGCAGACCGCGCTCGGGATTGAGTAACCCCCGCAGCACATCCAGATCCCGGGTGCCGGTCTTGCGGTACACGATCCCCACTAACAGGAACAGCAGGGCGGAGATCAGGCCGTGGCTCACCATCTGGAACACCGCCCCCAGCAGGCTCACGGGTGTGGCGGAGGCGGCCGCCAGCAGCACGTACCCCATGTGCCCCACCGAACTGAAGGCCACCATCCGTTTCATGTCCCGCTGGGCGATGGCGGCTAGGGAGCCGTACAGCACAGAAACCGCGGCCCAGATCGCCAGGCCTGGAGCCAGTTTTGCCCAGGCTTCAGGGAAC
>JBEDHM010000206.1:0-7876 GCA_041174105.1 Cyanobacteriota bacterium
GCTTGAGCTCACCGCCACCGCCATCGGGCTTGCATTGCTGGGGCGGATTCTCTCAGGCCCCGGTCCCCTCAGGGCATCAGATCGGCCAAAGGGTTATCGAAGCCGCTGGCGCAGCACCAACGGCTGAAGGTGTTCACCAGCAGCATCGTGACGGTCATCGGGCCCACGCCACCGGGCACTGGCGTGATGGCGCTAGCAATCGGCTCCACCTCCTCGTAGCGCACATCTCCGCAGAGCCGCCCCTTGGCCTCGGTTCCGGCTGCGGGATCGGGCTCGAGGCGGTGAATGCCCACATCCACCACCACGGCTCCGGGTTTCACGTGCTCGGCCCCAACCATGCGGGGCCTGCCGGCGGCCACCACCAGCACATCGGCCTGGCGCGTGAGTGCGGCCAAATCCTGGGTGCGCGAATGGGCCACGCTGACGGTGGCATCGGCGGCCTGGAGCATCAGGGCCATGGGCTGACCCACCAGGATGCTGCGTCCGATCACCACCGCCCGCTTGCCCGCGAGCGCAAGGCCATGGCGCGCGAGCAAGGCCATCACGCCGGCCGGGGTGCAACTGCGCGGGCCCGCCTCCCCCTTGAGCAACCGTCCCAGGTTGAGGGTGTGGAGCCCATCGGCATCCTTGGCCGGATCAATGGCCGCAAGCAACGGGCCCTCATCGAAACCTGCCGGCAGGGGCAATTGCAGCAAAATCCCGTCCACCTTGGGGTCGGCATTGAGCCGCTGAATCGCCTCGAGCACCTCCGCGGCGGGAGTATCGGCTGCCAGATGGGCCCCATGGTTGGTCATCCCAATCCGCAGACAGGCCTTTTCTTTGTTGGCCACATACACCCCACTGGCGGGGTCATCCCCCACCCGCAGCACCGCCAGGCCCGGGGGCCTACCCGCCTGAGTCAGCCGTTCGGCAATCGCCCCCTGGAGGCGGGCTTCGATCTCTGCTGCCAACTGGCGTCCATCCAGGCGAAGGGCCATTGGAAACCGGGAACTCCTGTAGGAGCCAGCATGCCAGCGACCCCAGCTACGGTGCTGCAAAGGGTTGTGGCCCGCCCATGGTTCTGCGGCAACTGCGAAGCCTGTGGCGCCAGCTCTTGCGCACCGAGCGGCCGCGGCATCGTCCGGCGCTGTGGCGCAACCGGGACATCGCCGCGGTGTTGCTGCTCTGCACCGTGGTGTCGTTGATGGCCAGCTGGCCGTGGCTGGTGGAGCCCAACCTCAAGGCCGGCATGCCAGCCCCCTTCACCGCCCGCGCACCCAAGGCGGCCCGGGTGATCGACAGCACGGCCCTGGAGGAGCGGCGCGAACAAATGCTGCATCGCACCACGGTGCAGGTGGTGGACCAACAACTCAGCAGCGGCTTGATGCGTGAGCTGGAAGCCAAGTTGCAGACCGTGGAGCAGCTAGCTGCCCAAACCCCCACCCAGGTGCAGGCCATCAACCTCTCCCCCAGGGAGCGTGAATGGCTCCAGGGCTTGTCACCGCTAGCCCTCACCCAATGGGAGCACGAGGTGCTCCAGGCCCAACGGCGGATGCTGAGCCAGGGATTGGCCTCCAGCGTGGCGGAAGGGCAATTACTCCAGGCCGCAAACCTGCAGCTCGACAACCTGCCCTCCCCCGGCCGGGAGCTTGGGGCCCGCTTGCTGATCAATTCGCTGGCAGGCCATTCCAATCTCCGCAGTGATGCAGCCCTGAGCCAACGGCGCATCGAGGCCCTGATCACCCAACAGGGGATCCCCACCATCGCGATCAATGCAGGGGATTGGATTACCCGTCAGGGCGAGGCGATCACCCCCCAAGCCTTTGATGTGCTCGATTACTTCGGCCTGGTGAACCGGCGGCCGCGCCCCATGGCCTGGCTGGCTCAATTCGTGCAGGCCATGGCGGTGTGCGGGGTGATGGTGGCGGCCTTGCGCCGCTGGCGCCCCTCACTCGAGCCCCGCCAAACCCTGCTGGCGCTCGGAGCCCTGGTGGTGGTAGGCGGCTTCAACCTCTGGCTGGGGGCCTTGGCGAGCCCCCTGGTACTGCTGGTGCCCCCCACCCTGCTGTTAGCCCAGGGCCTGGGCACCGCCTGCGGCCTGAGCTGGCTGGCGGCGGCAACGCTGCTGTGGCCCCTGCCCCTGTCGGGGTTGGTGGGCATGCGCCTGCTGGTGGCCGCCGCCACGGGCTCGATCGCGGCCATCGCCGCCGGACGCCAACGCAGCCGGGCCCAATTGCTGCAATTGGCGGTCCTGCTCCCCAGTGGGGCCCTGGTGGTGCAGTGGCTGGTGCTGCAAAGCCACAGCCAGGTGGCCCAGGTGGATCTGGTCAGTGAGGCCCTGCTGCTTGGAGCCCTACTGCTGGCGGGCCTGCTGGTGGCCCCACTGGTGGAAACGTTTTTTGGCCTGCTCACGCGGGCCCAGTTACTTGAACTGGCCGACCTGGAACGCCCGCTACTGCGGCGGCTGTCCTGCGAGGCACCCGGCACCTTCGAACACACGTTGATGATTGCGGGCTTGGCCGAGGAGGGAGCCCGCTCGATTGGCGCCGACGTGGACCTGGTGCGCACAGGAGCGCTTTACCACGATGTGGGCAAGCTCCATGGCCCCCAGTGGTTCATCGAAAACCAAGGCGATGGCGAGAACCCGCACGAAAGCCTCGACGATCCCTTCGCCAGCGCAGCCATCCTCCAGGCCCATGTGGATGAAGGTTTGAAATTGGCCCGGCGCTACCGGCTGCCCAAGCCCTTGGCCGATTTCATCCCCGAGCACCAGGGCACCTTGAAAATGGGTTACTTCCTCCATCAAGCGCGCGAACGGCTTGCCACCGTGGAGGAATCCCGCTTCCGCTATCGGGGCCCGACGCCCCGCAGCCGGGAGACGGCCATTCTGATGCTGGCGGATGGCTGTGAAGCCGCCCTGCGGTCCCTGCCACCAGGCACCAGTGCAGCAGAAGCCCAGTCGATGGTGCGGCGGATCGTGGAAGCCCGGCAAGAGGACGGCCAACTGGTGAGCAGCGGACTGGGCCGGGCCGAGCTGGAACTGTTGATCCGCTCGTTCGTGCGCGTGTGGAAGCGCATGCGCCACCGCCGCATTCCTTATCCAATCCCCGCTCGCAAGGCCTTCAGCGCCTAGTGCCCAGCCTGATCGCGCCGTAGCCCAAGCCAAACGCCAGCACCCCGCCAAGAAGGCTCACCACCAGCACCGAAAGGGCAGCGGGCCCTTGACCATGGCTCCAGGCCCGAGCCAGTTCCAGCATCCACGAGCTGAACGTGGTGAGGGACCCGCAGAAGCCAATGGCCCCCAGGAGCAACAGCCTGGGCCGGGGAGGACGGATACCGAACAGAACGCCGATCAGCAGGGAGCCGAGCAGGTTGGCGAGCAGGTCGGACTCAGCGGCACCCCGCAACCCGCCAATCCAGGTGTGGCCCAACCTTTCCAACTGCCATCGCAACAGGGCACCGGGGATGGCTCCAGCCGCCACCAAGCCCAACTCCAACGCTTCGTGATGCCAAGCGGGACGTGCCATTAGCCCGCTCCAAGGGCCAAGCCCAGCTCCATGGCCGCCAAGCCCCCCACCACCGAACTGGCCACCAGCCAGAACGACTGGCCCCATTCACGGGCTTGCAGCACCACAAAGAGCTCAGCCATGAAGCTTGAAAACGTGCTGAAACTGCCGAGGAAGCCCGTGCCGACAAGTAGTAACAGCCGTGAGGAGGCCAAACTGCAGCTCTGCTCGAGGCTCACCACCAAGCCGAGCACAAAACAGGCAATCACATTCACCCCAAAGGTGCCCCAGTGCTTGCGGGGAATCATGGGCTCGAGGTGATTCACCACCCGAAAGCGCAACCATGCGCCGGGAACGGCCCCGATAGCCACCAAGAGGGCGTCGTTGCTCATGGCCGGCTCCGACGCTGCGATGTCCAGAATGCCATCTGGGCGCGGAAGCGGCGTTCAAGAACGATGCTCGCCGGCACCAGGGTGATCAGGTTGGCGGCAATCAGCGGACCGTCGTGGCTGAGCAGGCCATAGATCTCCCAAAGGGCAATGCCTGCAGTAAACAGGCCATACATCCGCAATGAAATCCCCGTTGTATCCCCGCTGCGCAGGGTTTTGAGCGCCTGGGGAAAGAAGCTCAAGGTGGTGAGGGTGGCAGCCCCATAGCCCAGGAGGCGCACCCCAGGGGGAACCAGCGGTGGCCCCATGGGCACAAAGCAGCGACCTTCAGCATGCAGTGCGCAACGACCAATGGCCAAACCTGCCGGTCCTCGGCAGGATCAAGGCAGAACCTGCAGCGCTTCGCCATCGGCGCTGCCCCTTCCTGCCATGGCCCAAGCCCCAGAACGATCCCAAACCCTGCCTGAGCTACCCGACTGGGCGCCCTGGGTCCAGGCCGGTTTCAGCGCCATGTTGGCCGTGCTGTTTCTGGTGATGGTGGGCAAGATGCGCCAACAAAACAGCCACATCCGTGAGCTGCAGGAACGGGTTCAGGGCCTGGAAAACAGTCGAGCCCTCGACAAAACCAGCGGCCTGGAACAGCAAGTGCGCTCAACCGTGGAGCGGCTGCAGGCGGTGGAACGCACAAGCGCGAATCTCGAGTCGCTTGTGGCAGAGAACAAACGCCTCGGCACGGAATTGCGCCAACTCCAATCGAAAGCCAGCAAAAACAGCCCCGACGACATCCTCCAACCCTTGCCGCCGATCAAGCCCTGAGCCGAAACCAGAAAGGCGTTTCAGCCCTTCACCGCATCCCCACTGGCGCTGGGCAGGATGTAACGCTGCAAGCCCACAAACACCAAGAGAACCGGCAGAATCGATACCACGGATCCTGCCGCAACCAAGCGCCAATCGAGCGAAAAACTGCTGGCAAGCTGTTGCAAACCAAGGGGCAAGGTATAGAGCTTCGGATCATCCAAAATCACCAGGGGCCAGAGGAAGTCGCTCCAGGTGCCGATGAACACAAACATCGCCAGGGTGATCAAGTCGGCTCGGGCAGCCGGGATCATCACGTTCCACCATTCGCCGATGGGGCTACATCCATCACTGCGGGCAGCCTCTTCCAATTCCAGCGGCACTGCCAAAAAACTCTGACGCAATAAAAAGATGCCAAAGGCTGTGGCAGCCTGGGGAATGATCAGGGCCCAGAGGGTATTGCGCAGCCCGATTTGCACCATCAGCAAATAGAGCGGGATCATCACCACCTGAAACGGGATCAAAATTGTGGCCACCACCAAGGCCAACACCAGACCTCGCCCCTTGAAGCGCATGCGTGCGAGCGGATAGGCCGCCAGGGAGCAAAACAGCAGGTTGGCGATTACCGCCAAGCCACTCACAATCGTGCTGTTGAGCAGATAGGTGGCCATCGGGTTGTTGCTGAACAACCGTCCGTAGGCCTCCAAACTCGGCTGGGTGGGCAGCAGCGCTGGTGGACTGGTGAAGATGTCTTCCGCAGGGCCCTTCAGCGAGGTGCTCACCAACCACAGCAAAGGCACCAGCATCGCCAGCGCCACCAGCAGCAACAGCCCCAGTTGCAGGGCTGGGGCGATCAGGGAGCGGCCTTGCTGGAACCGGAACGGACGCAACGTCACAGCCGCGGCCGCTGCGCCAGGGGCAGATCACCCACCTGGGGCAGGGGTGCCTTTTGGGGGTGCAGCGGCTGCACCGATGCGCCGGACACCAAGCGGTTGAGGGCATTCACAAACGCCTGGGCCGCAGCCACCACAATGTCGGTGTCGGCGGCATGGCCGGAGTAGAGCACGCCCTGATGGCGGAGCCTGATGGTGACCTCCCCCATGGCATCGATGCCTTCGGTGACCGACTTCACCGAAAACTCAACCAACTCATTGGGCACCTGGGCCAGGCGATTGAGGGCCTGGCACACCGCATCCACGGGCCCGGTCCCAATGGCGGCCTCGGTGATCAGGGCGCCATCACTGGTGGTGAGACTGACCGTGGCCGTGGGCTGAAGATTGGTGCCGCAACTCACCTGCACGCTGTTGAGGGCAAAACGGGCCTCGTCCTGCTGTTGCACCTGTTCACTGACAATCGCCTCCAAATCGCGGTCGCTGATTTCACGCTTGCGATCAGCGAGCTCCTTGAAGCGGGCGAAGGCATCGTCGAGGTCGTCGCGCTCCAGGCTGTAGCCGAGCTCCTCCAATCGGGCCCGAAAGGCACTGCGCCCCGATAATTTGCCCAGGGAAATGCGGTTATCGGCCAGGCCCACCGTGCGGGCATCGATGATTTCGTAGGTCAGACGGTTTTTGAGCACGCCGTCTTGGTGGATGCCGGATTCATGGGCGAAGGCATTCGCGCCCACGATCGCCTTGTTGGGCTGCACCGCCATGCCGGTGAGATTCGACACCAGGCGAGAGGTTTTGGTGATCTCTTCGGTGCGCACGGCGGTGAGGGGTTCGCTGCTCTCCGGCGGGCGCCCCAAAAAGGGATTGAAGTAGCTGCGGCGGACATGCAGGGCCATCACCAACTCCTCCAGCGAGGCGTTACCCGCCCGCTCGCCGATGCCATTGATGGTGCACTCCAACTGGCGGGCTCCGTTTTTAACCGCTTCCAGGAAGTTGGCCACGGCCAGGCCTAAATCATTGTGGCCATGCACGGAAATCACGGCCTGATCAATGCTGGGCACGTTGGCATTGATGCCCGCAATCAAAGCCCCAAACTCCGCCGGGGTGGCATAGCCCACGGTGTCGGGGATGTTGATCGTGGTGGCACCAGCTTGAATCGCCGCCTCAATCACCTGGTGCATGAAGTCCGGATCACTGCGCCCGGCGTCTTCACAGGAAAATTCCACGTCATCAACCAGGGACCGGGCATAGGCCACCATCTCGGCCGTGATGGCAAGCACTTCACGGCGGGTTTTGCGCAGCTTGTGCTCCAGATGGATGTCGCTGGTGGCAATGAAGGTATGAATGCGGCGATGGGCGGCAGGGGCCACCGCCTCGGCGCAGGCCTTGATGTCACCCTGGGCCGCCCGGGCTAGGCCACAGATCACCGGACCATCGGCCGTGCCCACAGCCTCCGCAATGCGCTGGACAGCCGTGAAATCTCCCGGGCTGGCAAAGGGGAAGCCGGCTTCAATGATGTCCACCCCCAGGCGGGCCAATTGGTGGGCAATCGCCAGCTTTTCCTCGAGATTCAGGCTGGCACCAGGCGACTGCTCGCCATCGCGCAAGGTGGTATCGAAGATCAGGACACGGCCGGGATCACGGGCCATAGCGGCGCCTCTAGGCGGATTGACTATGAGTTAGGACCATTCTAGGGGGTGTCGCCGCCGCGGCCCTCTGCGGCCGCCGGGTTAGAGCTTCTCGAGGATCTCCCGCAGGTCGGCCAGGTCCCAGAAGCGATCAGCCGCGTTGCGCAGCTCCCGGGCCACCATCTCCTCGGTGCCGATCAGGGTGATCCGGACTCCCTTGAACCGCAGCACTTCCACCAGGCGCTCCAGGTCCCTGCTGCCACTCAACAACCACACCTCCTCCATGCGCTCTGCGGCATTGAGAAGGTCCACCGCAATCTCCACATCGAGATTGGCCCGAACGAATTGCCGCTGATCCCCCTCCCCCATCTGCCGGAGGGGCTTGGTACGCACCGTGAAACCCAGACCAGTCAAGGCATCGCGAAAGGGGCGTTGGTCGGTGGGATCTTTGACACCCGCGTACCAAAAGGCACTCCCAAGCTCAAGGCCCGGCTGGGCCTGGGCATGGGCCAGCAGCAGCCGGGGTTCAAAGAACCAGCCCAACTTCTGCTGGGTGTAAAACATGCCGTGGCCATCCACCGCCAGGACCAACCGGCGCAAGGGCTGATGGCCCCCGGACGGGGCAGCGCGCACGGGGGAGGAGGCCATGGCAGCAGCCTAGAAGCAGCCCTTAGAGTGGCTGCAGCGCGGGG
>JBEDHM010000207.1:0-11037 GCA_041174105.1 Cyanobacteriota bacterium
GGCTAGGGCGGCCCCCCTCGACCCAACTGAGCTCAATCGATACCTTGGAGCACGTCTACCAGTCGGTTACAGGCCATGGCTCTGCGCGCAAGCCGCCCCGTTCACGCCCTGCTGCGGCCGCTGGCCGCCATGCTTCCACTGATCACGCTGGCCAGCCTGGGCGGTTTGACCTGGGCCCTGGCCGCCGGTGCTCCTAGCCGCGCCCAAACCTCGGGTTCGGTGCAAACCACCGAAGGCACCGTGATGGTGACGGCCGGTGCCAAAGGGGCCCAGATGTACTGCTTCATGCGCACCAGCGGCAACAGCCACCAGGTGAGCTGGGATGCGGCCTATGCCCTGATCAAACGGCAGAGCGACAAGGTCTTCAAAACATCGCCGGAACATGCGTCGGTGATGATCGCTGAGGCTGTTGTGCAGAACCCTGGCAAATTCCCCGACTGCGGCCGGTACCTGGGCGACATGTTTGTCAAACCCGAGCCCAAACCTGAGCCCAAGGCCGACACCAAGAGCGACGCTTCCGCCACCCCATCTGCCGCCAGCAGCCGCAGTGAGCGCCAAGGGCTCTGATCGAGCCAGGGCCAAGGCAGCGCTAGCCGCGCTGGGGGCCGCCCTTCTGCTGGTGGGGTGCAGTGAGGAGCCCTTGCCCCAGGCGCCCCTGCGCAGTGACGACTGCCTGCGCGAGGTGAACCTCGGCGATCTGGGCCAGCAGCTCAAGCGCTGCGACCAGGTGGTGGCTGCCTTCCCGAAGAACCCTGCGCCCCTGAACGACCGCTATCTGCTTCGCAGCCTGGCCGGCCCCGATCAGGAGGCCGCCGCCTGTGCCGACATCCGTCGGGCCGCTGCCCTGGCCCGCCAAGTTCCCACTGGCAAGCTCGATCCCCAACTGCGCACCGACCTGGCCCTGCGGCTCGCCCTCTGCCAGAAACCGGTTCGCCCGCCCCTGCAGCTCAACCCCAAGGGCTGAATCACCACTCACGCATCAGTTGCCGCACCATCGCCGGCAAGCTGCGGCGCTGGATCAGTCGCTCGCGGCGATGCAACAACAGGGCGATGCGTTCGGCTTTGCTGGCGATCAGGCCATCCACCAATTGATCGGCCACCCCGAGCTGCAACCAGTGGCTCGTGAGGGCGGCCCCCATGCCAATGCGATGGCAGCGATCCTCCGCCTGCTCCGCATCACCGGGGGTCCAGGGTCGCTCGAGGAGCACCACATGGCGAGCCCGATGCAAGGTGAAACCCAGGCCCCCGGTGCCATAGGTGGCCACCAGCAACGGACTCTCGCCCCGCTGAAAGCGATCCACCTGGCCCTGCCTTTCAGCGGGGGGTAAGGCCCCCGTGAGCAAACTGGCCCGTGCCACGTGCTGATACAGCAGCTGGGCTGAGGCCACAAACGCCGTAAACACCACCACCGACTCCCCCTGGGCCAGGAGCTGGGCCACCAGGGATCGGGCCGCTGGCAACTTGAACTCAGACGCGATCTGACGCAGGGCCGTCAGCACCGCCAACACCTCCGCATCCCGCCTGACCTCCCCCCGGGCAGCACGGCGGCGGTAGTCGTCAACCTTGAGCTGCAGGCGGTGCTCAAATCCCTGGGCCTGGTCTGCCTCCAACGTCACCGGCAGCAGGCGCCGTTGCTTGGGCGGTAAATCCAGGCAATCGGCCTTGGTGCGGTGCAACAGCAATGGGCGCGTGAGGCGCTGCAGATCCTCGAGATGGGTGGCCCCGGTGGCCTGCCAGATCTTGCGCCCACCCTGCTCGCGCCAATGCCCCTGGCAAAACAGTTCCTCGTAGGCCTTTTGATCAGCCGCCAGGGGATGGCCAATGGCCGCCAGCAGGGGAAACAGCTGGGCCGGGCGGCCATTTTTCATCGGCGTTCCCGTGAGCAACCAAATCGCCCGCAGGCGGGGATGGCGCGCCAACTTGAGGAAGGCCTGGCTGCGATTGGTGTGGCCGTTTTGGGCGTAATGGGCCTCATCGGCCACCAACACCGTGCCCGCTGGAGGCAGGGCGGAGGGCACCTTGGCCCAGCTGTGGAGCTCCAGCGAGAGGCCCAGGGCTGCCGCCTCCCTCTGCCAGTGGGAATGCAAACCCACCGGGGCGATCACCACAATCCGGCAATCGGCGAGACGCACCATGGCTCGGGCCGCCATCAGCGCCGTGAGGGTTTTCCCCAACCCCATGGCATCCGCCAACACCGCGCCGCGCCGCGCCAGGAGCCAGCGCACACCGACACGCTGATGGTGCAGCAAGGACCGGCCATCCGGCAGAACTTGGTGCACCTCAGCCGCGGCCACCAGATCGCGGTGGGGGGGAAGGGGAGGCAAGGGTTGTTCCAGCCAAGCCAGCCACTCGGCCAAGTCGGGCTCCAGCGAAAAGCGAGCTCCCACGGCCGCCAGCAGCGCCGGGGCGGCCTCAAACGGAAACTGCCAACAGCGACGGCGTGTGAACCATTGACCCCGGGGCCGAATGGCCCGCAACTGGGCCTGGGTGACGGCATCAAACGGGCTGACGACTTCGATTTGACCGGTGGCTCCCAACCGCAGCAGGCAGCGCATTGGCGGAAGTGCAGTCTTCGACACATTGACACCCGGGGGACTGGCGGCAAACTTCCGCCAACCGAGTCGTGCTGATGCAGGCCAGGGATGCGGTTTTCCTCGAGGACCTCTGCCCCAAGCTCCGCGTCAGACGATGGCGACAGTCATTGCACCGGTTTACCGACCAGTGCTGCGTTTACTGCGGCAAGCGCTCCGAATCGATTGACCACGTCCACCCCCAGAGCCGGGGTGGACTCAGCGTGACCGAAAACTGCGTGCCGGCCTGCCTGGCCTGCAACGGACTCAAAGGCGATACCGAAGCCTTCAGTTGGTACCGGCGCCAAAGTTTTTACGACCCCCGTCGGGCGATGGCGATCCGGGCTTGGACAGAAGGGGACCTGCGCCTAGCCCTGCGCCTCCTGCAATGGGCCAATCCCAAACCGGCTGCAGTCGAAGAGCCGGAGGATCACCAAACCCTGCAGGCGTCAACGCCGTTGTGGCGCTGGCAAATGGCCGCCTGATCGGCCGGACGTTCCGGCGCTGCAATCCCTGCCACCAGCAACAGCACAGCCGCCAGAAGAGCCGGGGCAGCCGCCTGCCGCTGCCAGAGAGTGTCCAGCTGGAAGCGCTTGCCCGCGGACAACTGCGCCCTGGACGGCCTAGAACGGTGCCGACCAGCCACCAGGACAGAACCCGAAGGACCCAGTGGGGCCAATGGAGCCGGCGAGAATCGAACAGGCGCGAATTGGGCTGAAGAGAAATGAGCTGGAGAAAAAACAGAGGAGGCCATGGGATGGATGAAGCGCTAATACAGATGTACTCATGACCCCCGTCATTGTCAACCCCCCGGCCCGGTTGCTGGTGATCGGTGGTGGCTACACCGGCCAGCGCTTCGCCGCAGCGGCACGCCGCGAGCTGGGCCTGGAGGTCCAACTCACCCGCCGCAGCGCCGCCAACCATCCGGCCGCAACCCAACCGGGTGAGCACTGGTTACCGTTCGATGCCGAACAAGGGGCGATCCCAAGCCGCCAAGATCTCGAAGGCACCACCCACGTGCTGGTGACCGTGCCGCCGGATCAGACCGGCCACGATCCAGCCCTTAGGCACCTCTCCCCCCTGCTGGAGCAGCTACCGGTTCAGTGGTTGGGCTACCTCTCCACCACCGGGGTCTATGGCGATTGCGGCGGCGACTGGGTGGATGAAACCGCCCCTGTGGCGGCTCGCGCAGGCCGCAGCCGGGCCCGCCAAATCGCCGAAGAGGGCTGGCAGGGCAGCGGCTTGCCGGTGCAGATCTTCAGGCTGCCAGCGATTTATGGCCCCCACCGCACCCCCTTCCAGGCCCTGCTGGCAGGAGAGAGCCGGTTGATCCACAAACCGGGCCAAGTGTTCTCGAGGGTGCATGTCGACGACATCGTCGGTGCCCTGCTCCATTGCCTAGGGCTACCCCCTGAGCAGCGCCCAGCCGTGCTGAATGTGGCTGACAACTGCCCCTGCCCCTCAAGTGAATCGCTGGGTTTCGCGGCCCACTTGCTGGGCTGCCCGCTGCCGCCAGTGCAGCGGTTTGCCGACATTGCCGGCAACATGAGTCCGATGGCCCTGAGTTTCTGGGCCGAAAACAGGCGCGCAAGCAACCGCCTGCTTTGCGAGGGGCTGGGCTACCACCTGCGCTACCCGAGCTACCGCGAGGGCTACCGCGCCTGCCTGGCGGAAGAGCGGGCGGGCGCGCAATCCGGGGAGTCGGCAGGATCACTCACGTAGGGCACACCCAGATCCTGGAGCAGGCGGCCCCAACGCAGCACAATCCAGCCCTGGCGCAGCCCTGTGCCCATCCCGAACAGCAGCAACCCGATCACCAACCAGCGCAGCATGGGCACCCCGAGCCTGAGCCAGGCCCCATCCAACCCCACCCCAGGCCGGCTGGCCATTGCCCTGGGCGATCCGGCAGGCATCGGTGCGGAGGTCACGCTGAAGGCGCTGGCCCTGCGCACCCAGGAACAACCATCGCCGCTGCTGGTGGGCTGCCGGCGCTGGCTGGAAGCCAGCTACCAGGAGCTCAAAAACTCAAGTTCAGGCCCCCTGGCCGATCCCGCTGATCTGGAGATGGTGGACCTAGCCCTGGCGGAGGCTGTCACAGCCGGCCAGAGCAACCCTGCCTGCGGGGATGCCAGCTTCCACTGGCTCACCGCCGCGGTCGAGCTGGTGCAAGCGGGGCGCTGCCAAAGCCTGGTGACCGCGCCGATTGCCAAGGCCAGTTGGCATGCCGCCGGGCACCCCTATCCCGGGCAAACCGAACGGCTGGCGGAACTGGCTGGCAGCCAGAGCGCTTCGATGCTGTTCACCGCCAAGGCCCCCCATGGGCTCTGGCGGCTCAACACGCTGCTGGCCACCACCCACATCCCCCTATCAGCCGTGCCTGGCCAACTGAACAGGGAGCTGATTGCACGCAAACTCGACACCTTGCTGCAGTTTTGCCTGCGTTTTGAGCCCCATCCCCACCTGGTGGTGGCCGGTCTCAATCCCCATGCCGGCGAAGGGGGCCAATTGGGCCAGGAAGAGCGCTCCTGGCTGGAAGCAACCCTGGCCGATTGGCAGGATCGCCATCCAACCGTGCAGCTAAAGGGACCGCTGCCCCCCGACACCTGCTGGCTGGGGGCAGCCCAGGCCTGGAAAGGCGAAGCCAAGGGGCCCGACGGCTACTTGGCGCTCTATCACGACCAGGGCCTGATTCCCGTGAAGTTGCTGGCCTTTGACGCGGCCGTGAACACCACCTTGGGGCTGCCCTTTCTGCGCACCTCACCCGACCACGGCACCGGTTTTGCCATCGCCGGTCGGGGTCAGGCCAGACCCGACAGCATGGCCGCGGCGATCGCGACGGCTGAGGAACTTGGCGGTCGTTGAAGGGCTGGATTAGCCGGGCTTGACCCGCATCAGCACCTGGCCGAATTCGACCGGGGTGCCATTTTCCACCAGGATTTCCACCACCTCGCCGCCCACTTCAGCCTCGAGCTCGTTCATCAGCTTCATGGCTTCCAGGATGCAGATGGTTTGGCCCACCGTGATCCGGTTGCCCAACTCCACAAAGGGCGCTTCCCCAGGTGCCGACGCCCGGTAGAAGGTGGCCACCATCGGGGCGGTGATGTCGATCAGATCGCTGCGGGAAGCAGCAGCAGCCGGTGGTGGTGCCGATGGGGTTGCCGCCACGGGAGCAGGAGCGGCCGCAGGAGCCACCGGCAGAGCCGCCGCTGCGGAATGGACCACCGCCACCGGAGCAGCGCCGGGAAGATTGCGGCGCACCTCGAGGCGGAAATCGTCGCCCTCAAGCTTGAGCTCCTGGATGTCGCTCTCACCCAAGAGAGCCAGAAGCTTGTGAAGCTGGTCGTTGTTGAGCTGCATGGCGATCAGTTCTCCCGACCCAGGTAGCTATCGGTGCGTGTATCAATCTTGATCTTCTCGCCGATCGAGAGGAAGAGGGGCACCATCACCTGGGCACCGGTTTCCACGATCGCCGGCTTGGTGCCACCGGTGGCGGTGTCACCCTTCACGCCGGGATCGGTCTGGGTGATTTCCAGCACCACCGAGTTGGGCAATTCCACCTCCAGGGGCTTGCCGTTCCAGGCCACCACGCTCACTTCCATGCCCTCTTTGAGGTACTTGCGGCTGTCGCCGATCTGCTTGGCGGTGAGCCGGGTTTCCTCATAGGTGGCCATGTCCATGAACACATAGTCGTCGCCCTCCATATAGGTGTGCTGGAGCGTGCTCTTCTCCAACACCGCCTGGGGAAGCATCTCGCCGGCACGGAAGGTCTTTTCCACCACGTTGCCGCTTTGCACCGCCTTGAGCTTGGTGCGCACAAACGCAGAGCCCTTGCCGGGCTTCACATGCAGAAATTCGACAACCCGCCAGACATTGCCATCCAGCTCAATCGAGGTACCGGTTCGAAAGTCGTTGCTGGAGATCATTCCGGCGGTTCGGATCTGGCGGATTGTACGGCTGGCTACCGGAAGGGGCTCCCCAAGCCCCAGGCAAAGGCCGGTTTGGTTATGCCAAAGTCCGGCCAGAGACACAAAAGGGCATGGCAAAAAGCCAAAGCTGGTGGGCTGGCGCGCTGGTGGTGGCACTCAGCCTGCTGCTGGCTGTGCCCACCGCCTGGGCCTCCTTGCCCCAGGGCAACGCGGTGACCGATCCCACCGCCCTGTTGCGCAATGCCCTACCCATCGACGCACCGGCGCTCCAAGATCTGCAACACAGGCTGGAAGCCACCAGCGACGATCTACGCGCCAAGCGCTGGCCTGCCCTCACCAATGGGGTGAGGCGCACCCAATCGCTGCTGGGCAGCCGCAAAGACGCCATCCTGGCGGGGTTCAGCCCCGACGATCAAGGCAGCGCCGAGGCGTTGTTGAACCAACTCACGGACGAGCTGCAAACCCTGGCCGCCGCGGCCGAAGCCCAAGACCGGGACGGCTTTTTATCGGCGCGCCGGGATGCCCTCAGCAGCATTGGCCAGGCCGAAGCCCTGCTGGTGGGTCCCTACCCGTTTGAGATTCCCAGCGAGTACGCGGCATTGCCGCGCCTATTGGGGCGCGCCACGGTGCAATTGAGCACCACCAAAGGCGACCTCACCACCGTGGTGGATGGCTACAACGCCCCCCTGACCGCCGGAGCCTTTGTGGATCTGGTGCAACGAGGGTTTTACGACGGTCTGCCCTTCATCCGGGCGGAAGACTTCTACGTGCTGCAAACGGGTGATCCCGCTGGCCCTGGGGACGGCTTCGTGGATCCCAAGACCAAGGTCACACGCAGGGTGCCCCTGGAGATCAAGGTGCCGGGCTACAGCGAACCCTTCTACAACCAAACCTTCGAAGACCTGGGCCTGTTCAAGGCCGCCCCCGAACTGCCCTTCTCCACCAAGGGCACCCTGGGCTGGGCCCACTCCGACGAAGTCTTGGATGACGGTTCCTCGCAGTTTTTCCTGTTTCTATTTGAACCCGAACTGACCCCCGCCGGTCTCAACCTGATCGATGGCCGCTATGCGGCGTTTGGCTACGTGGTGGATGGCTTTGATGTGCTCGAAAACCTCACGGCCGATGACGGCATCCTCAAGGCCACGGTGATCGAAGGAGCCTCCAACCTCAAGCCCCACGGCTGAGGGAGCATCAAAAAGCCGCCCCCGAGGGGGCGGCCATGGATGACTGGGGTGATCAGCTCACTTCCAGTTCTTGGCAACGATTTCGGCGAGATCGACAACGCGCTGGCTGTAGCCCCACTCGTTGTCGTACCAGGCGATGACCTTCACCATGTTGCCGCCCATCACCAAGGTGAGATCCGAGTCAATAATCGTGGATTCGTCGGTACCAGCGTGGTCGCTGGACACCAAGGGCAGATCGGAGTACTTGATGATCCCCTTCATGGCGTTTTCAGAGGCAGCCTTGAGCACGGCGTTGACCTCTTCCTTTGTGGTGTCGCGGCTCATGTCCAGCACCATGTCAACCACCGACACGTTGGGGGTTGGCACCCGCATGGCAATCCCGCTCAGCTTGCCCTTCATGGGGGGGTAGACCAAGGCAACGGCCTGGGCGGCACCGGTGCTGGTGGGCACGATGTTCACGGCAGCGGCCCGGGCGCGGCGGAGGTCGCGGTGGGCGGCATCGAGGATGCGCTGGTCACCGGTGTAGCTGTGGGTGGTGGTCATCGTGCCCTTGACGATGCCAAAGGCCTGATCCAGCACCTTGACGACCGGCGCCATGCAGTTGGTGGTGCAGCTGGCGTTGCTGAGGATGTCCCAGTCTTCATGCCGATACTGATCGGCGTTCACGCCCACCACGAAGGTGCCCACCTTGGCGCCCTTGCCGGGGGCGGTGAGGATCACCTTCTTGGCACCAGCTTCGAAGTGCTTGCTGGCGCCCACGTCGTCGTTGAACACACCCGTGGATTCGATCACCAGATCGACGCCCCACTCCTTCCAAGGCAGGTTGGCCGGGTTGCGGTCATAGAAGACCTTGATCTCCTTGCCGTTGAGGCTGATGCTGTTCTCCGTCGTCGTGACATCGACACCCCGCAGGGGGCCCAGCATCGAGTCGTATTTGAGTAGGTGGGCGTTGGTGGTGGTGTCACCGGAGCCGTTGATGCCCACCAATTCGATGCCGGTGTTCGCGCCCCGGCTCAACCAGCAGCGCGTGAAGTTGCGACCAATCCGGCCAAATCCATTGATCGCAACGCGCAAAGTCATGGCTGGAAGCGGCAAAAGCCGCTAGGTAAGGGGGATTTGGCTGCAGATCATACAGAAACAGATTTGGTCATCCCTCTTGCGGCGCGGGCGTTCAGGCCGGACCATGCCGAAACGCGCAGCATCTCTTAAAGGGGGGCTGGGCAACGCCGGCCTAATTTCGGTGCGGCTGAATCCTTGGCTTGGAGTTGCCCTTGGCCCCGCTGCTTGATCGCCACCAGCCGATCCACTTCATCGGGGTTGGTGGCATCGGCATGTCGGCCCTGGCTGGAATCTTGGCCCAGCGGGGCTTTGTGGTGAGTGGTTCCGATAGCCGGGACAACACCGTGCTCGACAACCTGCGCCGCAGTGGGGTGCGGGTGTTTCGGCAACAAAGCCGGGCCACCGTGGCGGCGATCCGCAGCGGCACCTCCCGCCCCCCCCTGGTGGTGATCAGCTCGGCGGTACCCAAAACCAATCCGGAGCTCCTGGAAGCCCAACGGGTGGGCCTGAGCATCTGCCACCGCTCCGATGTGCTGGCAGCCCTGATCAGGGCCCAACCCTCGGTGGCGGTGGCTGGCAGCCATGGCAAAACCACCACCAGCACCTTGATTGCCACGCTGCTGGAAGCCACCAACCACGACCCCACCGCCGTGATCGGCGGCATTGTGCCCGCCTTCGGCAGCAACGGTCGCCACGGCAATGGACGCCTGCTGGTGGCGGAAGCCGATGAGTCGGATGGCTCCCTGGTGAAATTCCAGGCTCACCTGGCCGTGCTCACCAATGTGGAGCTCGATCACACCGACCACTACCCCAACCTCGAGGCCCTGATCTCCACCCTCAAGCGTTTCGCCAGTCGCTCGAAAACCCTGCTGGCCAATCGCGACTGTCCAATCCTGCGGGAGCATTTCATGGCCACCTGCTGGTGGTCCACCCAAAGCCCCAAGGGGGTGGATTTTGCTGCCATCGCCGTGCAGGAACGGGGGGATGGCACCCGGGCCGACTTCTACGAAAAAGGCCAAAAGGTGGGCTCGTTCGAGCTGCCCCTGCCGGGGCGCCACAACCTCAGCAATGCCGCCGCCGCCATGGCCGCCTGCCGCCTGGAAGGGGTGTCGTTTGCCGAATTGCGACTGGCGGTGGCCGCCCTCAAACCCCCAGGACGGCGTTTTGATTTCCGGGGCACCTGGCATGGCCGGCTGGTCGTTGACGACTACGCCCACCACCCCAGCGAAGTGGCGGCGACCCTGGCCATGGCCCAACTGATGTTGAGCAGTGGACGCAGCCCGTTGCCGATCAGCCCCAAACGGCTGGTGACAGTTTTCCAACCCCACCGCTATAGCCGCACCGCCCAATTCCTCGACGGGTTTGCCCAGGCCCTCAGCCAGTCGGATCGCGTGGTGATTGCACCCCTCTATGCCGCCGGAGAAGCGCCGATCAGCGGCGTGAGCAGTGGCGCCCTGGCCAAGGCCATCCAACGGCTCTCCCCCCGCTGCGTGGTGGGGGTGGCGACCGATCTCGACGACTTGGCCCAGCAGGTGGCCGCCATCAGCGCCGAAGGGGACTTGGTGCTGGCGATGGGAGCTGGGGATGTGAACAGCCTGTGGGATCGGCTCCACCGACTTCCAGCCCACGGAGATGCCGTGCCCCTGGCCGCCTAGGGCCGATGGTGGCAGCCCTCCGCCAGCCTGCCGGCCTGCGCCAAGCCATCGGCCTTGATGCCTTCACCACCTGGAAGGTGGGTGGCCCAGCCGAATGGTTTGCCGAACCGGAGAGCACCGCCGAGTGCATCGCCCTGACGACCTGGTGCCAGCAACAACGGCTGCCGCTGCAGTGCATCGGGGCCGGTTCGAATCTGCTGGTTGGGGATGGGGGTCTCGCAGGGCTCACCCTCTGCAACCGCCGACTCCAGGGCAGCCGGCTGGATGGAACAGCGGGCTGGGTGGAAGCGGAGGCGGGCGAACCCATTCCCACCCTGGCCCGCAAGGCCGCCAGGGCTGGACTCAGCGGCCTGGAGTGGGCCGTGGGGATCCCCGGCACCGTGGGCGGGGCGGTGGTGATGAATGCGGGCGCCCAAGGGGGCTGCACCGCCGACTGGCTCCATTCGGTGCGCCTGCTCGATCCCACCAGACCTGAGCAACCCCTGGAGTGGAGCGCCCAGGAGCTGGCCTTTGGCTATCGCCAAAGCAGGCTGCAGCAGGAGCGCCTGATTGTGCTGTCGGCCCGCTTCCGGCTCGATCCCGGCCACGATCCCGCCTTGATCACGGCGCGCACTAGCTCCAATCTGCAGAGCCGCACCAGCAC
>JBEDHM010000208.1:0-3374 GCA_041174105.1 Cyanobacteriota bacterium
GGGCAGCTGGGGGCCAAGGCGGCCGGCCAGCCAGCGCAGGGCCACCAACACCAAAGCAATCCCCCACCAACGCCCCTGGATCTCCAGGGTCAGCCGCAACCAGGCAGGCACCACCAGCGCCAACGCCAGCACCAGCAAAACCGCCAGCCGATCGTTGAACGGCCAGGGCTCGGCGGAGCGATCAGCCCTTGGCAAGGCCCGCAGCAGACCCCAGCTCAGCCCCGTCGCCGCGGCCAGCAAGGCCGTGAGCCACCACAGACGCCATTGCTGCTCGATCGGGTAGCGGCCCACGGCAAACAGGGTGCTGTTGGCCTGGATCACGGCCCATTGGGCCTGAAACAGGGCCCATTTGATCAGGCCGGTGGCGATGGCCACCATGGCGGCGATCAGGGCGATCGACACCAGCCCATCCACCCGACTGCCAAACAACTCGGCCCGCAGCCGTTGCCAAAGGCTTGGTGAGATGGCCATCAGCGTTCCCTCAACTGCACCGCCGCATTGACCCCATTCATCAGGGCCGAGATCAGCAAATCAATCACCAGATAGGAACCCAACAGCAGCAGCACCACCTCCACCGCGCGGCCGGTTTGGTTGAGGGTGGTTTCGGCCACGGAATAGAGATCGGTGTAGCCGCAGGCCACCGCCAGGGAGGAGTTTTTCGCCAGGGAGATGTATTGGCTGTTGAGCCCGGGCACGATCACCCGCAACGCCTGGGGCATCACGATCCGCCGCAGCGTCACCAAGGGCGAGAGGCCCAGGGCTCGGGCGGCTTCCCATTGGCCTTGGGGAACGGCTGCGATGCCGCCCCGCACCACCTCGGCGATGAACGCTGCGGTGTACACCACAAGCCCCGTGAGCAGGGCAGAGAATTCCACGGAAAGCCGCAGCGGCGCCTGCCAAACACCGTCAGAAAGCGTTGGAAGCTGCCAGTGGCCGCCTGCCCCAAACCAGCCCAGGTAGAGCCCGGACTTGGCCAGCACCAAACCGGGCCACTGGATGGCCTGGCTGCCATTGGGCAGGGCCAAAAACACCACGAAATACCAAAACACCAGCTGGAGCAGCAACGGGATGTTGCGCACCAGCTCCACGTAGACCCGGGCCAAGCGCTTGAGCAGGCCATTGCTGCTGAAGGCGGCGGCCCCCACCAGGGTGCCAACCGCCGTGGCGCCCACCAGGCCCGCCACCACCACCTTGAGGGTGTTCACCAGGCCAGCAACGAGGGCCATCCCATAGGGCTGGCTGGCGGAAAACGGGATCGAGGATTCGGCGATGTCGAATCCTGCGGGGTTCGCAAGCCATCTCCAGGTGAGCAGCAAGCCTGCGGCGGTGAGGTTGCGCACCAGGTTGCTGACCAGAAACGCCACCACCACGAGCACGGCCAGCCCCACGGCGGCCTGCACCAACCAGGGCACCAGGCGGCGGTTGCGCCACCAGGGAAGGCGATGGGAGCCAGCCATCAACGGAAGGGAGGCGAATAGATCAGGCCGCCCTGCTTCCACTGACGATTCAGGCCCCGCTCCAGCTTCAACGGCGACCCCTGACCCACGGAGCGCTCAAACACCTCGCCGTAGTTGCCCACCGCCTGGATCGCCTTCACCACGAAATCAGGAGCCAGACCCAGCTGCTTGCCGAAGTCGCCCTCAATCCCGAGGAAACGCCGCAGGTCGGCCAGGTTGGGATTGGCCTTGGCTTCGGCCACCTTGCTGGCCACATTGGCCTGGGTGATGCCCAGTTCTTCGGCCTGCATCAGGGCGTAGATCGTCCAGCGCACGGCATCGGCCCAGCCGGGATCGCCATTCACCGTGGCAGGGGTGAGGGGTTCCTTGCTGAGCACCTCGGGCAACAGGGTGTGGGCAGCGGGGTTGGGGAAGGCGGTGCGCTTTGCGGCGAGCTGGGAGCGGTCGCTGGTGACAGCCACGCACCGGCCCTGGAGGTAGGCCGCGTAGGTCTGGTCGCCGGTCTGGAATTTGAGCGGCGTGTAGGGGGCGTTGATCTCACGCATGCGATCCGCCAGGTTGAGCTCGGTGGTGGTGCCGCTCTCCACGCAGATCGGCTTGCCCGCCAAATCCTTGAGGGTTTTGATGCCACTGGCCACCGGCACCATCACCCCTTGACCGTCATAGAAGGTGGTGGGGGCAAAACTCAGCCCGTTTCCGCCGGATGCATCCCGGCTCAAGGTGAGGGTGGTGTTGCGGGAGAGCAGATCCACCTCACCGCTCGCCAGGGCCGCAAAACGCTCACTGGAATTGAGATCGCGGAAGTCCACCTTGGCGGGATCACCCAACACGGCTGCGGCCACAGCCCGGCACACCTCCACATCGAGGCCGCTGTAGCGGCCATCGGGACCCACAAAGCTGAAGCCCGGCAACTTGCCATCCACGCCGCAGACCAAGCTGCCGCGGCCCTTCACCGTGGCCAGCTTCTGGCTCTGGATGCCGCCGCCATCGCTGGCGCAGCCCACCAGGCTCAAGGCTGTGATCAAGGACAGGGCTCGGGCCAGGGGCAGGGCTTGGGCAAGCCGGCGCAATGTCATCGGGCCCGATTCACGTTCGGGGCAGTTTGGCAGGAGTTTTGCCGATCAGCTCCCGTTGGCCAGCAGCAAACGGCCGCCCTAGCGTTTGGCGCTGAGCCGTTTGGATGACCGCCCCATGCCCCAGGACCTCGAGAACCTGTTCAACTTCCTCGGGCGGATTCAGGAGGATGCCGCCCTGCGCGAGCTGCTCAACACGGTGGAAACGGCACCCGATGTGGCCGTGATTGCCGCTGAACAGGGCCTGCCCTTTGCCGCGTCCACCCTGCTGGCGGCGCTGGAGGCGTGCCAAGAGGCACCCATTGCCCGCTATGGCCTGATGGACGAGAAATTGATTCGGGTTTACCTGCAGCGCGACAGGCTTCGCACCAGCCTGGGCCAAGGTTGAGCAAAGGCTGAAGGCCTGCCAAGCCAGGGGCAGAATGATGCGCTTGCTACGAGACAGGGGCTGAATGGGCCGCTTCCAACTCTCCGGCTTGAACCGGGTGCGGCGCACCCTGATCGGCCAACCGCTGCCCACCAGTGCCCACGCCGAAGAGCGGCTCAACAACGCCGAAGCCCTGGCGATCCTCAGCTCCGATGCCCTCTCCTCGGTGGCCTATGCCACCCAGGAAATCGTGTGCTGGGCATGGCCGGCGCCGTGGGCCTGGGCTTCACCTTGCCGATCACCGGGCTAATCATTGCCCTGATGCTGATCGTGGCGATCAGCTACCGGCAAACGATCAAGGCCTACCCCCACGGCGGGGGCTCTTACCGGGTGTCCCACGAAAACCTGGGCGACATCCCGGGGCTGGTGGCTGGCGGCTCCCTGGCGATCGACTACGTGCTCACCGTGGCGGTGAGC
>JBEDHM010000209.1:0-6200 GCA_041174105.1 Cyanobacteriota bacterium
CGATTGTGCTGCACGCGCACCTGCCCTACGTGCGCAGCAGTGAACCGGGCTCCCTGGAAGAGGACTGGTATTTCCAGGCGCTGCAGGAGTGCTATCTGCCCTTGCTGGAGGTGCTTGAGGCCGCCGCTGCGGATCGCAAGCAGCAGGCGCGGATCACCCTGGGCCTCTCCCCCACCCTGCTCTCGCTGCTGGGAGATTCCAACCTCAACGCCCGCTTCCTGCCGTGGTTGGAGCTCCGCCTGACCTTGCTGGAACAGGCTCCTGCGGATCACGCACTCGCCGCAGCCCACCTCCTGGCCCAGCTGCAGGGCATCCGCCAGCAGTGGCAACGCTGCCAGGGCCAGCTGATCCCCCGTTTCAGGCGCTTACAGCAGCTGGGGGTCCTGGATTTGATCACCTGCGCCGCCACCCACGGCTACCTGCCCCTGCTCAGACAGGTGCCCGAAGCGGTGCGGGCCCAGCTGCGCACGGCCCTGGTGGAGCATGAACGCCAAGTGGGCACCAGGCCCCTGGGCATCTGGCTGCCGGAATGCGCCTATTACGAGGACCTCGACAAGGAGCTGGTGGCCGCTGGCCTGCGCTACACGGTACTCGATGGCCACGGGCTGTTGCATGGCCTGCCCAGGCCGCGCTACGGCGTGTTCGCCCCAATCTGCTCCCCTGGAGGGGCGGCGTTCTTCGGCCGTGACAGCAGCTCCACCCTGCCGGTGTGGAGTGCCCGCGACGGCTATCCAGGCGATGGGGTGTACCGCGAATTCCATCGCGACCTGGGCTGGGATTTGGCGGAAGACGAGCTACTGAACCACGGCATCACCAGCCGCAGGCCACTGGGACTCAAGCTGCACCGGGTGACGGCGCAGGGCTGCCCCCTCGACGAAAAACAGCCCTACGACCCGGCGGCGGCCAGGGCCAAAACCGAAGAGCACGCGGCTGCCTATCTGGCCGGCCGTGCGCGCGAATTGGAATCCCTGGCAGCCTCGATGGATCGCCCGCCCCTGCTGGTGGCCCCCTTTGATGCCGAATTGTTCGGCCATTGGTGGTTTGAGGGGCCGCAATTTCTGGGTGCCCTGTTCCGCCAAGCCAGTGCCAGCGGGGTGCAGCTGGTCACCTTGCGCGATGTGCTCAGCACCGGCGGCTCCCTGCAGGTGTGTCGGCCCTCCCCCAGCAGCTGGGGCCAGGGGGGCTACCACGACTACTGGCTGAATGACACCAATGCGTGGGTGGTGGCCGAATGGCAGCGGGCCTCAGCAGCGATGGTGCGGCGGGTCAACTGTGGCGTGGGCAGCGCCCAGCAAAGGGAGCTGCTGACCCAGGCCGGGCGGGAATTGCTGTTGGCCCAAAGCTCCGACTGGAGTTTCATCCTGCGGGCCGGTACCACCACCGAACTGGCGCGCGAGCGGATTGAGCGGCATCTGGACCGTTTCTGGAGATTGATGGATGCGATCGAAAACCAGAGCGCCCTACCCGAGGGCTGGCTCGAGGCGATCGGCGAGGAAGACGGACTCTTTCCCCTGCTCAATGCGGCCGACTGGGTGAGTGCGCCAACGGGCACCTCAAGCGATCGCGATCGTCAAAGCTGAGCGGTTGTTGCTCTGCTGGGCGGCAGGTTCGATCACATCCCCATGGGGATCCGCCAGCACCTCCACGCGATGAAGGCCCGCAGGTAGACGCAATGGCAAGACGAAGGTGTCGCGCTCACCCGCCGCTAACCAGGGCAGGCGCAGATAACGGTGGGAGCCGTAGTGGTCATCGATGACAACGGCCACACCCACATCGCTCACATCCAGTTGCCCCCGGTTGTGAATGACAAAACGCAAGCTGCCTTCACCCCCATCCGCGAGCGCCCCCGGATTCCAGGCCAGATCTTCCACCGCCAGATCACTGCCCAGCTGCGTGATGCCATCGAACGGATAAAGCACCAGGGAGGTCACAGCGGCCAGGCAACTGCCGGCGTGCTCGTGGTGGAGGTGGCCGCCATGGCGCAAATCCAGGCTGCAACCGTGCAGATGCAGGTTTTCACCAGCCACCGGCACCGTTAGCCGCCCCAACTCCGGCTGGGTATCCCAAAAGCCGCAGCAATCCCAAGCTGGGCTGGCGCCAAGATCTTTGATGGCACCTGCCCCTGGCGTGGAGATGGGCTCTGCCGAGCCATCTCCCACCCGAAAGTGCTTGAGGTTGGTGTAGATGCTGCGGCCATCACCGAGGGAGTCCTGACCTTCGGCCACCGAGACAGCTCGATTGCGGCGGCTTTGGCCCATGCACAGCTTTGAGGCCACGGTGTACACCAGGCTGTGCCACTGGCTCACCAGGCGCAGGCCATACACCGGCGCCACCGGTAACCGTTGATCCTGCGTTAGGCGTGCGATCGCCCCGGCCACGATCTCCGACAAGGGGACACCCGCCGCCATCCCCAGCGCGGCCAGATCAGCCGGCTGCAGTGGATGGCGCACGGCGGTGGCATCCGAACTGAAGCAGGCATAGGGGAAGTGGTTCAGCCCCTCACCGGGGACCAATTCCTCCACCCCACCGCCCTCGGGCTGGGCCTTGTAGACCCGGCTACGGCCGGCCGCAAGGTCATGCAGAAAGGCCAGTTCACCATTGTCGTAACTGGTGGTGGTGCCCATCCCGAGCACATCGCCCTCCAACGGGATGCGCTCAAGCGGGATGTGTTCTCTCACGTCCCCCTCGATGAGATCGGTAATGGTGTTGGCGATCCAGAGATGGCTCATCCACTCAGGGATTGAGAAGCCTTCCCAGTAGAGCAAGTTCCCGGCCCTGTTGCTGGATCAACCCCCAGCGCCCAGGGCCCCAGCAGCGATGGCGCGGCGGGGCAACTGTGGCGTGGGCAGCGCCCAGCAACGGGAGCTGCTGACCCCGGCCGGGAGGGAATTGCTGTTGGCCCAGAGCTCCGACTGGAGTTTCATCCTGCGGGCCGTTACCACCACCGAACTGGCGCGCGAGCGGATTGAGCGGCATCTGGACCGTTTCTGGCGGTTGATGGATGCGATCGAAAACCAGAGCGCCCTACCCGAGGACTGGCTCGAAGCGATCGGCGAGGAAGACGGACTCTTTCCCTTGCTCATGCGGCCGACTGGGTGTGCCGGGCCTGAGCAACTTCAATGGGCCGTTAACGGTTGTTGGCCCTTCATCAGGATCCAGTACTGGAAAAGCCGATCAATGCCGCCGCGCGCGATCTCCCTGCCGAGCCATCCGTTGATGTATCTCCGCAACGAAGCATCCTTACCCCCGATCAGCAACACCAGCTCAGAGCTCAGGTCTTTGCCAAAGGGGGTGATCAGCGTCGTGCGCGGGTACATCACTGCCCACGAGGCTCCCGACTCGGCCGAGGTCAGGAGGCCATCAAAGCGCTGCTGGCCAGCCGCGGAGAAAAAATCTTCCTTTCCGCTGGTCGGGACCAGCTCCACCTGGACCGGTTGGCTGTCGCTGCTCAGGTAGCGCCCCAGTTCATCGGCCAGTCCGCTGCTGATGATGTCGGCGTCCCTCACAGCCAAAATCACTGGACGACCCATCCTTGAAGCCTCCCCGCCCTGAAGCAGCTTGACCTTTGCATCGGGAACGACGAGGGCCAGGTTGACCCCCAGGTAGCCGCGGCTGGGATCGAAGCGAATGGCGCGCTGGGGGCTGGATTGGATCCCGCCTGCGACCAGATCAAGGCGGCCTTGGCGCAACCAGGTTTCCAGTTGGACCAGAGGTGCTTCTTGAATCTGCAGCTGCACGCCCAGATCTCTGGCCAGGTTGTTGAGCAGGTCAATATCAAATCCCACCAGGCGACCCTGCCTGTTCCGAAAGGCCCAGGGCAACCCTTCGCTACGTACACCAACCCGAAGAAGCTGATGTTGATCGATCGCCGCCAAGCTGATCGGCTTGATTGGCTGTGGCCCACGCACCTCGGTCGGCACCATCGCGGAACTGGTGCTGGTCAGGGCCATCAGGCGGTCGTCGTTGTGGTACCTGTTCTGCAGCGCTGCTGCCAGGACCACCCGATTCCCGAATCCCAGAACGGAACCCAGCGCAACAATCGCTCCTGCTCCGGCAATGGCACGCAAGGGTCGCGGCCGGAATGCCCCGACCCCAGCGGCATAGACGAGGACCGCCAAGACCACAAGCCCTTCGAGGGAGAGCACCTTTTCAAAGCGGTAGAGCCATTCGCCGTTGATGTAAACCAACTGCAGGAGGTCGATCGGTAAACCCAGCTGCATCAGCTCCTGCCGCACAACAGCTTTGATTCCCGAAACCGAGGCGGGAATAGCGCGAAGCAGCATGGTGAACGTTGCACTGGGCTGCAGCGATTGATCGACATACCAGGCAGCGAAGGGAATGAACAACAGACTGGCCACCTGCCCCAAGGTTGGCAGGGAATAGCCCAGCGAAATCAGGGGCGCCAATTCTTCATTCATCTGCGTGGCCGGCTCGCCCTTGGCTCCCAGTGCCTGTGGCAGCAGTTCCTGTAGGTTGTTGACCAACATCGGCAGGGCGATCAGCAGATTTGTGCTGCTGGCCGTCAGAGCCAGAGGCCCCTTGATGATTTGCCAAAGATCGGCAGACTTGATGGGGGTCAGGCTCATCAAGCTGAGCCATGCGGCAAGAGTCAACACTACAAAGGCGATCAAGCTAATGCTCAGATAACCCTGCATTCGAATAAAATCATCCGGCTTGAGTTGAGCGATGTTGCGTGCGATCAGAGCAAAGATTCCGTATGGAATCAGCGTGACCACGAGCTTGTTGAGCCGCTTGAACAGCGCCCTAATGACGGCTAGTGGCTTGAGCAATTGATCCTTTTCAGGAATGCCCTGTAATAGAATCCCCAGCAAAGAGCTGAACAGCACTACAGCAGGAAAATTGTCTGCGGCGAGCGCCCCAAAGATATTGTCAGGCAGATAAGTCTTGAGCAGATTACTGGGTTCGGTTCGCTCAAACAGGCCGGCATGAAAGAACTCCGAAGTCACCAGCTTGGGCAAGAACATCGGCAGTGTCATGACCACCAGTGCACCAACGAGCCACAGGCTCACCAGCACGAGGCCTCCTCTACGGGCAAGGGTCTTGAGCGATCCAGGCGGCAATTTGCCGAAGCCAACAATCAACTCCATGATCAGAAAGGGCATGACCACAATCTGAGAGGCCTGAAGAAAAATCGTGGCGACTGGGGAAAGCAGCTCTGTCTGTCTTGGCGCTACCAATCCAAACAAAGTACCTGCAGCCAGCATCAGCAGGCATTGGTTACCGATCTGCCTGGGCCACAACAACCGAATCAACCGCGCCAGACAGCGCTGCAAGATTGCCGTCATCGCCCCTTGCCGTGTTGTCTATTATCAATCCTAGGCGGAAATGTTGACCTGGAGTTTTGCATCAACAACAAAAACCCCGCGTAAGCGGGGTGCTGCATGGCCGCTTGTGCCACCCATTGCTCTGCGGGCATTGGACAAGATCGCGGCAGCTCAGTCGTACCAGTGACGATCATTATCGAGGACCGTGTGCTCGACTTTGCAGCTATTTTTATCGACCCAAATATCGTATTCTTTGCCATTTTTAACCGCCGAAAACTTGTCGTAGGGGCGTCCCCAGTCTGAGTCAATGTCGGTAACGAAGTAACCCATGGCCCGGATTTTTCCGGTGCATTTTGAATAGTCGGCATGGGCTGCCACAGGGCTTAATGCCGCTACAGCAAGGCCTGTGGCAAGAAGGATCTGCGGGAAGCTTCGCATCGTGGATGTCGTCAAAGGTGTGCAGATGGACGGCCAGAGGCTGCCTGGCTCTATCAATGGTTTAGCGGAGTTGCGGAAGCTTGTCATCACCATGGCTTGTCCATCCCCATTCCGCTGGTTGACGGGCAGGCAGCAGCAATCCGGCGCGCACGTCCCAGCTGGCCAGGCCGAACAAGCGCCCCATCGCAACGGTCAAGTCGGGCAGGCTCAGCGTGTTGGTCAGAAACCCGTACCAAAGGGGATCGGGCAATTGAAAGAAGGCATGGAAGTGATGGCGCAGCCGAGCTTCGTCAAAGCCCATCAACTTGCTTAAGCCAAAGCGATAGAAGGCCCGCTTGAGTTGCAGGTCGCGAGGCCAGAGATACTTCCAGGCCCTGGCTGCAAGCGCGGAGCCATTGCTGTTGCGCTCTGCCATGGCGGCGGCGATACCGCCGGCAAGGCCAGGGGCCCGGCGCAACAAACTACCCACCATGAAGC
>JBEDHM010000210.1:0-2703 GCA_041174105.1 Cyanobacteriota bacterium
GCACCACTGAGGGCTAGCCCCTGGGTGTTGCTGAGTTGGCAGGTGCCGCTGGCTCCGGAGAAGCGCTTGCGCAGCAGCCATTCGCTGCCGCCGGCCTCAAAACCGATCTCCACCTCCGGCAGGCCGCTGTGTAGCCGGGAACGCAGGTCGTCGATGCCGCGCCCCGTTGCCGTGGCCTTGAGAAACAGCCCCTTGTGCAGGGCTTCCACCACGGTGCTTTTGCCAGCCTCATTGGGGCCCCCGATCAGGGTGATGTGGGGATCGAAGCGGAGCTCCAGGTGTTGGTGTTGCCGCACCTGGCGCAACACGGCGTGACGCAGGCGCATGGCTAGGGGGTGCCTCCCGGAGCAGGGGCTGTCGCCCCATCGGCATCGGCCGCTTGCACGGCCCTGTATAGGGCGGCAAGGGCCTGTTGGGCTTCGCTGGAATCAAGGCTTTGCAGGGTGGTGGCCACCTGGGCAATCAGGGGATCCCCCGGGCGCCGCGTGAGTTGGATCAGTTCCTCGTGGGCGGGGGCGGCGCTGCAATGGCCCCGTTGTTTGAGCCGTAGCAGCTGGGCCTCCAGCCGCTCCAACAGCTCCTGATAGGCCTGGTGCCCCGCCAGGCTCAGGCTGCCGCTGACCTCGAGCAGCAGGAGATCGCTGCCAATCCGCCCCTGGAGCAGGGTGTGGAGTTGGGCTTCCAGCCGCTCCAGATCGGTGTCGTTGTCGAAGACAAAGGGCAGGGGATGCCAGCCCAGGGTGCCGGTGGCCAGGGGTTGCACCAGTGGGGTGGCGCCTCGGCGCAGATCCACTTGCAACACCAGGCCAGATTGGTAGTCGTTGTGGCGAGGAAAGCGATCGGGCTCGGGGGTGCCGCTGTACCAGGCCTTGGCCGACACCGCCTTCATCCCATGCCAGTCGCCGAGGGCGACGTAATCCACGTGCTCCAGCCAGCGTTCGTCAAGGCGTAGCCGGTTGTTGGCGCTGGCCGGATTGTCGTCATCGGCATCCAAATCGGCGGCGCCAAAGCCCTGCACCGAGCCGTGGGCTACCACCAGCCTTGGTTTGCCGGCGCTGAGCTGGTGCCAGTCGATCTGGTTGAGCCAGGCGCAGGGATCGTTGCTGTCGCTGCGCCGCAGTAGCGGGCAGGGCAACACCACCACCCCATCCAGCTCCACCACCGACCGCTCCAGCAGCACCTGGAGATTGGGGGCACGCCGTTGTTGTTCCCCCAGAAAAAACGGGCTGTGCCACACGGTTCCGGGGGCGCCGTGGTCGTGATTGCCAGGGATCACCAGCACAGGGCAGGGGATGGCGCCAATGGCGGCGCACACGGCGCTCACATCGCTGCTGCTGGGCGTGGGCGAATCGAACAGATCACCCGCTACCACCAGCAGTTGGGCGGACTGCTGGTTCACCTGTTGGGCAATGCGATCAATCGCATCCAGACGCACCTGGCGCAAGCGAGCCCGTTTGTCGGGATCGCTCACCCGGGCATAGGGCTTGCCGATCTGCCAGTCGGCGCTGTGCAACAGGCGAAACGGTGGCGGGGGGGCGGCCAGGGCCAGCTCAGCGGTGACGGCTCCTGTTTAGCGTCTGCATCCCCTTGGTGGCGTGCGGCATCGCCCGCTCCCGCAGGTGCCCCAAAGCCTCTGGCTACGGGGGTTCCGCTAGAACCGATCCATCGCCAACCTTGCAGGTCGATGCCAACCCAGCCGCCGTGCCCTTCCCAGGACCTGCTGCCACGCCCATGGCAGCTGGGCCAGCCGCTGGTAAGAGCGCGATGGTGGCGTTGGCTGTTGTCTGCGGTGGTGGCGGTTCTGGTGTTTTGGCCCACACCCGCCTGGGCCGCCCCTGGCCAGAGCGATGGGGCCCAGTTGTTCCAAGCCCATTGCGTGGGGTGTCACGTGGGGGGCGGCAACGTCATGCGGCGCAGCAAAACCCTGAAATTGGCTGCTCTGCAGCGCAATGGCATCACCAGTGCCCAGGAGGTGGCGCTGATCGCCGAGAACGGCGTCGGCCGCATGGGGGCCTATGGCTCCGTGCTCGGTGAGGGTGGGCCTGAGGCCGTGGGGACCTACGTCTGGGACCAGGCCCAGGCGGGGTGGCCCAAGGTTTAGAAGGCCTGAATCCAGGGATAGACCGCCACGGCGGTCCAAATGCCCTCCCGCCAATACACATCCCCGTGCACCAGTGCCTCCACGGCGGCTTGGGTTTCGGCCTCGTAGATGCCAAACACGTGGGTGCTGCCTTCGGTGGGCCCCAGGGTGATCAACGTGCCGTTGTCCTTGAGCAGTTGCAGCCCCGCCAGATGTTCGGCGCGAAACGGGGCCCGTTTCTCAAGGGCGTCGTCGCAGTAGGTGCCCCACAGGACAAATTTGGCCATGGCTGGCAATGGGCCCTTCGGCCTTCGTCAGGGGGTGAACCTAGGGCCTGAAACTGCTAGAACGATGCTCTTGCTTGTGTTCTTATGCATCGCTTTCTCTCCCTGCTGCCCCGCGCTACCACCAGGGTGATCCTGGGCACCGCTCTGCTCTCAGCCGGAGCGCTCACGGCGGGTGTGCCGCTCGGGGGAATCGGTGCCGCCCAGGCCGGCGACAACATGTTTGATCAGATTGTGCGCAAGGCCTGCCTGCAGGCGGTGAACAAGGAGGTGGCCGATTCCGGTAAACCTGCCCCCGATGGCATGCCTGCGTTCACTTGCGATTGTGTGGTGCAGCAG
>JBEDHM010000211.1:0-3103 GCA_041174105.1 Cyanobacteriota bacterium
CCATCCGCCAGCCCTCGGGCCATGGCGCCTGAGGAACCGGCGGCGGCAGTTGGGGGGGCAGGGCCGGTAACGGCAACAGGCCTGACCCAGCGGGGATGGGCGCGCTGGCAGCGTTACCAGAGCTGGCAGCGTCGCCAGGATTGGCAACGTCGCCATTGCCCGCGGCCAACTGGGGCCCCACCAGTTCGAAGCGCACCTGGGTGCTGCGCAAACCAAGGCGACTGCGCAGTTGGGGGCCTGTCACCACCAAGGTGCCGGCCGGACCGATCACCCGGGCCTGGCGCACCCGGCCTGAGGCTGTGGTGGAAACGATCTCGATGCGGTTGACACCGCCGATCTCGCTGAAAGCCTTGCGCAGCATCTGGGGATCCAGCCGCTGCTCCCAGCGGGAGACCGGACTGTCTTGATCGACATCCGGAACGCTGACCAGATAGGGCATCTGCTGCCCCCACAGATCTCCGCTGTTTTCGGTGCTGCCACCACTGCTGCTGTGGAACACCGCCTCCACCAGGCTCGAGCCAAACATCAGCACCTGGCCCCGGGTACTGGCCACCGCCTCAAGCGTGGAGGGGGTCTCCGCTTCCACCCCCTTGTACACCTGGCTGGCCACCGTGGCGCTCACATCAAACAGCTCGGCACTGGAGCGCTGCCTCAGGGCATAGGTGCGAGCCGCCACCGCCTGGGCCCGCAGGGCTGCCAAGGGCCAGCTCGCCGGCATCTCGCTGCCCACCACGCTGGGCAGATAACTTTCCAGGCCCAGATGGTTGATGGCCAGCACCTTGGAGCCTTTGATCACCAGCTGAAGCCGGCCCCGATAGCTGCGTTGGAGCAGCTGGAAGTCGCCCAAGGGCTTGCTCTGGCCGATGGCCAGGCCACTGACCAAGGGCTCCAGCCAGAGTTCACGCACCGTGAACACCGCAGCGCGACCCGTGCGTTGCAGCTGCAGCTGGGATCCCGCAAGGGTCACGGTGAGGGTCTCACCAGGCGCCAACAGCTCTTGGTCGCTGGTGGCCAGGTCTGGGGAGCGCAACGCCAAGGGGTGATCGGTGGCGGCCACACCCACGCTGGGGCCGTCCGCCAGCAGCACCCGCACGGACGGTTCTGGGCGCCCATCGGGCTGCTCCACGCGCTGGGGAAGGAGCCCCATCGCGAGCGGCTGTTGGCCCAGGCCTGGCGACGCTTGCGCCTGGGCCGGAGTCTGAAGGGGTGGAACAACGGCCGCGACCAGCCCCAACGCCGCCAGGCCCTTGGCCGCCATCAGCCGAGAGCACCAAGACCAGGAACACGTCTCGGGCACCAGAGCTTCTGCCCAACCTGTCAGGGGGCCCATTGTGCCGGCTTGGCCCGGGGGCTGCCAGCTCCCCGTGGCACGATGCAGGCCAGGAACCCTCAGCAGGGGCACTGGCAAAGTGCAGGTCACCTTTTTAGGCACCAGCTCAGGGGTTCCCACCCGGGCCCGCAATGTGTCGTCCGTGGCCCTGCGGCTGCCGCAGCGCTCCGAGTTGTGGCTGTTTGACTGCGGCGAAGCCACCCAGCACCAGTTCCTGCGCAGCGAGCTGCGGGTGTCGCAGCTGAGCCGGATTTTCATCACCCACATGCACGGCGACCACGTGTTTGGTCTGCCTGGGCTGCTGGCCAGCCTGGGCATGGCGGGCAGCTGCAGCGGCATCGACCTCTACGGCCCCGATCCCCTGCGCGACTTTCTCGAAGGGGTGCTGCGCACCTCCTCCACCCGGATTGGCTATCCCCTGCGCACCCACCGCGTGCGGGACGCCGCGGCCAGCGGCGCGCTCCTGCTCGATGACGGCGACATCACCGTGCGCTGCGCCCCGCTCACCCATCGGGTCCCCGCCTTTGCCTATCGCGTGGACCAAAAACCGCGAGCAGGCCATTTCGATGTGGAGCAAGCCCAGGCCCTGGGCATCCCACCGGGGCCGATCTATGCCGAGCTGAAGGCCGGCCGCACCATCACCCTCGACGACGGACGGGTGATCAACGGCAGCAGCCTCTGCGGTCCCGAGCGCCCCGGCTGCAGCGTTGTCTATTGCACCGACACCGTGTTCTGTGAAAGCGCTGTGGAGCTGGCCCGCGGCGCCGACCTGTTGATCCACGAATCCACCTTTGCCCACGGCGAAGCCGAGATGGCCTACCAGCGCCAACACTCCACCAGCACCATGGCGGCCCAGACCGCCTTGGAAGCGGGGGTCAAGCAACTGGCCCTGACCCACCTCAGCCCCCGTTACATGCCCGGCAATCCGATGACCCCCAGCGACCTGCTCAGCGAGGCCCAGGCCATCTTCCCCAACACCCTGGTCGCCAAGGATTTCCTCACTCTGGAGCTCACCCCAGCAGGCTGACGCCGGGCCGCCGCCAGGCCTGACCCTGCAACAGTTCACGTGTTTCCTCACCGGAGCCCCCTTCCCCCGTGATACAAGGTCTCCGATGCGGTTGATCCGCCAACCCTCTGGCTTCTCCCAATGGCCTCCTTCTCCTCTCTGGCTGCTTTCAGCAGAGCCGCCCGCAACCTGGCTAAGAACCTTGTTCTCGGCCTGCTGGTGGTGCCGATGGCCCTGATGGCTTGCTTTGCCACCCCGGCCATGGCCGCCCAGTGGAGCAGCGACCAGCTGACGGTGCCCGCCAACCCGGAGGGCGCCACGGTGACCTTCACCGAGCAGGAGATCAAGGGGGGCCGCAAGCTGTTCAACAGCAGCTGCGGTGAGTGCCACGCCGGCGGCATCACCAAGACCAACCAGAACGTGGGCCTGGATCCCGAGACCCTCGCCCTGGCAACCCCTCCCCGCGACAACGTCGACGCCCTGGTCGACTACATCAAAGACCCCACGTCCTATGACGGGGAATATTCCATTGCTGATGTGCACCCCAGCCTGCGCAGCAGCGACATCTTTGTGAAAATGCGCGACCTCGACGACGACGACCTCCGCCTGATGGCCGGCTACATCCTGGTGGCCCCCAAAGTGCAAGGGGTGCAATGGGGCGGCGGCAAGATCTACTTCTGATTACTCGATCTCGATCTTTAAACCAGGGTCCTGAAATCAAGATCTTGAAATCTGGATCGCTTAATCTGGATTACTGAATCTGGGTT
>JBEDHM010000212.1:0-6719 GCA_041174105.1 Cyanobacteriota bacterium
TACGGCTACTGGTGGATTCGCCAATCGATCAATCGCTACCTGCAGGAGCACAGCGGCAGCATCCGCATCCCTGTCAACCTGGTGAGCCTTGCCAATCGGGCGGATTCGCTTCAGAGCCTGCGCAGTCAGCCCTTGAGTGTGGATCAGCTGGCTGATGCCCTGGGCGAGTCGCCGGAGCGATTGTTGTATGCCATGGCGATTCAGCATCGCAGCAGCACCGTGTCGCTCGATCAGCAACTGTCCGGCAGTGATGGCGACATGACCCTGCTCGATACCGTGACCGACGATCATCAGCCGATCATTCACGATGATTACCGCTGGATGCACAGCCAGCTCCAGCACCTTTCAACGCCGGAGCTGATGGTGATCCAATTGCGCTACGGCGAAGATAAGCACCGCTCTTTCGCAGAGGTGGCACGCCTGGTGGGCCGTAGCAAGGATCAGGTGCAGCGTTTGGAGCGTCACGCTCTCACCAAGTTGCGCAGGCATCTGGCACCGGCGCTCTATCCGCAGTGAGGCCATAGCTCTGGAGATCGTGCCCCGGAGACCTCCTTGGTCTCCGGGGTGATCCAGCATCAGAAATTTCTCGTTTTCATCCGTGCTGCGGCATGGGCCGGCGGCTGTAGCCCGTTTCCGTGGCCGTTGCCATGGCCGTTGCCGCCAGGCTGTTGAATCAGGCTGCGTTGCTGATCGCGCAGGGCATCCTCCAGGAGAAATGCACACAGATTGGAGACGGAACGTCCCTCCTCTTCCGAGCGTGTGAGCAGCGCCTCGTGCACGTGGTAGCTGAGGGTGATGGAGATGCGTTTGGGCTGGCGCTGAAGCACGCGAAAACGCTCGTTCATCTCAAAACTCCGCAGTTGAATGTGGAACAGATGCCGGGAGACTTCAGCTTTGCTGCATCTCTCAGCAACTTGAGAATACGAGCCTTAAAAGGTAGCGAAGTGCGCCGTTGTGATGATGAGGCACTGTGGTTCTGCTGCAGCTTGCAGACTCCTCTACAAATCGTCTGCACCCATGAATCTTCTCTGCCTGAACTGCTCGGTGAACCAGCTGTAGCTCTGCTCGGCCACGGCATCGAGGCTGCCCGGTTCGGTGAATAGATGGCTGGCCTGGGGCACCACCACCAGTTCGTTGCGCACCTGCAGTTGGGCCGCTGCCCAGGCATTGAGTTCCAGCACATCGAGGTCGTGGCCGCCCACGATCAGCAGCACGGGGCAGCGCACCTCTGCCAGCCGTTGAAACACCAGATCGGGACGGCCTCCGCGGGACACCACCGCCTGCACCCGCTGCGGTCGCTCCGCTGCTGCCACCAAGGCCAAGGCGGCTCCCGTGCTGGCGCCGAACAGCCCGAGGCTGAGGTGTTGAAGCGCCGGCTGGCGACCCGTCCAGTCGATCACGCTCAGCAAGCGTTGTTGCAGAGGCGGCAGGGAGGCCAGGGTGCGCTGGTTGGTGCTGTTGTGATTGGTCTCCAGATCAAAGAGGAGCGTGGCGAGGCCACCGCGTTGCAGATGATCGGCCACATGCAGATTGCGGGGGCTGAAGCGATTGCTGCCCGATCCGTGGCAGAACACCACCAGGCCTGAGGCACCGGCCGGCAGGGTGAGCTCGGCGTTGAGGTTGCCACCTGGGGCGGGAATGCCGAGATGCGTTGGGCTGGTGGCGGGGGGCATGCGGGCAAGACCACGGACTCTCTCCATCAGAGAAAGCTCTGGCAGCTGCCCTTGGCGGGCGCGGCAGGTTTGCCGCGGATCAGCGCAGCGGATCTCCCCGCGGCTTCATTGTCTTCAGCATCCGCTTCCTTTGATCCTCGCGGAATGGATCGCTGGCGGATTCAATTGCTACCTCCACCGGGCATGCAGCGGGCACGGCCGCGCTGGCTTTGCCCTGATGGTGGCTTCAGCCTTGATCAGCGCAGGGCCTGGGTGGTGATGGAGCCACGCTGGGCGGGAGCACGCCTACAGCACTGGCTGGAGCTCAAGGGGCGCGGCCCTGGCTATCTGCAACGCATGCGATTGGTGCACAGTTGCAGCATTGCAGCTGCAGAACCAGCGTTGTGGGAACGCCAGGCAATTGGCTGCCCTTAGATCATGGCCGCTGCTCGCTCACGCCATGCTTCAAGGTGATCCATTGCTTGTCAAACTCCAGCAGTTGCGAGGGTTGAATCGCTCTGAGCTGGTGCGGGCTTGCGGTTATGTGAGCCATGGCGAGGATGGCCGTGAGCGGTTGCATTTCACCGATTTTTATGAAGCGATCCTGGAGGCCAAGGGTGTGCATCTGCCTGGCCAGGGTGGCCGGGCTCTGGCGCGCCGCAGTGCCCAAGGGCGCCAGCTGAGCTTCAACACCCATGTGCATTTCAACGGCAACTTGATGGTGGGCCGCGCCTACACCGAGAAGTTGCATCTTCAACCCGGCGACCAGTTTCGGATTCATCTCAATGGCGGCGAAATCCGCTTGATCCCCCTCAATGGCAAAGGGGAGGTCGTGAGAGAGGAGGAGTGATCGCCCTCCTGATCGTTGATCTCGTTCCCTTCTGAAGCTGTGCTGCGATGACCCCCTACCCCGACTATCCAACCCCCGCTGATGAGGAGCAGCGGCTACGGGCGCTGCGGCGCTTCGCTGTTCTAGATACCCCTTCCGATCCCCACTTCGATCGGATCGTGGCCTTGGCTTCTGAGGTGCTGGGGGTGCCGATCGCCCTGGTGTCGCTGGTGGATCAGGATCGCCAGTGGTTTTTGGCCCGGCATGGCTTGGAGGTGCAGGAGACACCGCGCACCATGGCCTTCTGCGCCCATGCCATTGCCCAGCACGATCTGTTTGAAGTGCCCGATGCGCTCGATGACGAGCGCTTCAACACCAACCCTTTGGTGCTCACCCCCCCCAAGGTGCGCTTTTACGCCGGCGTGCCGCTGCAATCTGAGCAAGGCCACAACCTGGGCACGCTCTGCGTGATCGATCGCAAGCCGCGGGTGCTCGATCCCCATCAGCGGGTGATGTTGCAGCTGATGGCCGATCTGGTGATGCGGGAGCTGGAGCTGCGGCAGCGCAGCATGCAATGCCCGGTGACTGGTCTTTACAACCGCAGTGTGTTTTTTCGCTTTGGCGAATTGGAGTTTGAGTACGCCCGCGACGAGAGCCTGCCGTTGGCGCTGTTCAATTTCGACATCGATGACTTCCGCCAGATCAATATGCGCTGGGGGCATCAGGCGGGGGATCAGGTGTTGCTCGATCTTTGCGCTGTGGCCCAGCAACAACTCAGCCCGGATGATCTGTTCGGCCGCATCGGCGATGAGGAGTTTTCAATCCTGCTGGTGAATGCCTCCATCTCAAGGGCGAACCAGCTGGCTGAGGAGATCCGGCTGGCCATTGCCGGCATGCGGGGCATTTTTGATCACTCCGATTACCACCCCAACATCAGCGGCGGGATTACGGCCCTGGCAGATAGTGATCAGAGTTTTGCCGATCTCTTTTACCGCGCCGATCAAGCGCTGTATCTGGCCAAAGGCAATGGCCGCAATCAGATTGCCTCGCTGCAGGTGGAATGAGCCGCCTGCCGATCAGCAGGCGGCTGACGCGCTCAAGCCACCGGCTCCCTTAATCCACCGGCACCGTCAAGGCTTTGGCCTCTTCGGCGCCGGCCTTCTTGGCGATGCTCACCGTGAGTTCACCGTTTTCACAGTGGGCATGCACGCTGTTGAGATCGGCATCGCTCGGCAGTGAGAAGCTGCGGCTGAAGCTGCCATAGGAGCGTTCCACGCGGTGAAAGTGCGGCCGCGTTTCCTCGCTTTCGCGCTTGCGCTCACCCTGAATGGTGAGCATGTCTTCAGCGATCGAAACGGACACATTCTCTTTGTTCATGCCGGGGATATCGGCTTTGAACAGATAGGTGCCGTCGCTTTCGCAGATATCCACACGGGGGCCCCATTCGCCGATTGGCATGGTGCTGCCGAAGCGCAATGTGGGCCAATTGAAGGCGCGATCCACCATCGCTTCGATGTCAGTGAGGGGTTCCCACTTGATCAGACTCATCGGATTGCCTCTTGGGAGATTGCTGGCTTTTTCAGGCTATGGAGTGCTCTTGTTGCCTTGTTTCGATGCACACCATCTGGCTCAGATCAGCGGCGCAGCCCGCAGCCGACTTCTGCGGGCGTTCTCTTCGAGATTGCAGGGTTGGTAGTCGCCGCAGATCTGGTTGCGGCCGGTGTACGGCCACAGCGCCATCGGCACCTGCATGTCGCTCAGGCCATCACCACCGGGGTAGGGCGAGAAGTGCTGCGCCGCCTCACTGATCTCAACGCGCTCGAGTGTGAACAGATTCGGAGCGTGGCGGGTGCACGGAGCGATCGCGCCCAGGGAGGTCATTTCCAACCCATGGGATTGGTCCCAGTAGGAGCAGGTTTGGCAATGCTGGGTGTTCATGGCGTGTGCGGGCAGACAACACCAGCCAAGGAGCCCCAGATGTGCGTTGCGCTGCCGCCTGCAGAACTGCAGCAGCTCAGCTCAATCGAGACAGATCCATTCCTGCGCGGCCAAGAGATCGTTGCTGCCAAAGGTCTGGCTATCGGCTTGGCTGAAGCTCTTGATCAACCGCTGGGCGATCTGCTGCAGGGGCCCATGGCTCACCACCGCCAGTTTCTGGGGGCGATGGCGATAGTCGCGGATCAGGGCCAGGTGCTGGCGCAGGGCCCCCAGGGCCAGCCAACCATCGAACTGCCGCAGATCCAGCAGCACCCTGGGCCGCTCCACCTGGCTGAACACGTTGGCGAGGTCGTCGTCGATCCGGGCGTACACCTCCTGATCGAGCAGGCCGATCAAGGAGATGGTGATCACCTCCCCCTGACGCTCCAGGTGCACCGTGCCCAGCGCTTCACTCAGCCAACGGCGTGCAGCGTCTTGCTCACTGAGAGAGAAGATCTGCACCGGATAGGGCAATAGCAGCGCCAGAGCCCGGCAGGCGCGTTTCACCCAGGCGATGTCGCTCACCACGGCCAGCCGCTCGAATCCATCCCAATGGCGCAGGCCGAGATTGGTGTCGTCCCAGGCCGCCTCGAGGCTCAGCCCCTGAAAATCCGGCTCGATCACCACCAGCGCCTTGATCCGTTCGAAGTCCTGCAGGGCGGCTTCCACCTTGGGAATCACCAGCCGCTGCATCTCCTCGCCGCTGATCTGACCGCTGCAGCTGAACCCGAGGCTGCCGTCCGGGAGATGTTCGATCAGCTGGATCATCGCTGTGCGCAGAAAGGTCGGTCGAAACCTATGGATGGCGCCCTGCAGCGTTTTGGGCTTGCGGCCCGATTGCCGCAGGCGTGCCTCACCCCGGCATCAGGATCCAACCGCCGCCTTGGCGCTGGCAGCGCCAACCGCTGGGGCAGAGATCGAGGCCCATCTGCCGCTCAAGCAGTTGGCGATCCGCCGCCGATGGCTCCCTCAGCTGGAAGCCCCGCAGCTGAAATGGTTGCAGCCTCAGGCTCAGCAGCTGGCCGCTCTGCCGCTGCAGCTCCAGGCCGTAGAGGCAGATCAGATCGCTCCGCCAGGGGGGATGCGGCGGCAGGCCTTCGTAGTCGTTGATCAGATCACCGCAGCCGTAGAGGATCAGCCGGCCCTGATGGATCTCCAGGGGCAGGGCGTGGTGGGAGGAATGGCCATACACCACATCCACGCCAGCCAGCTCGATCAGTTGGCGCGCCAGCCAGCGGTGCTGCTCTGGCACCACCGGCACCCAGTTGGCACCCCAGTGCAGCGACACCACCACGCGATCACCCGGTTGGCGTTGGCGGTTGATGCAGCGGCAGAGCCATTTCACGGTGCCGCTGTTGATGGTGCTCAGCAGTGCCACACCGGGGCGGTTCGGCTGGGCGGCCCAGGCTGGGGGTACGCCACTGCTGCTGAAGGCCCAGGCGAAGAGCAGGAGCTGCCGGCCATCGGCGAGGGCTAAGCGGGCTGGTCGCTGGGCCTGGTGGGGGTTGAGGCCGGCGCCGCAGCTGGCGATGCCGGCCTGGCGTAGGGCCCGGAGCGTGTCGGCCAGACCGTTGAAGCCCCAGTCGAGGCAGTGATTGTTGGCGAGGCTGCAGGCATCGATGCCTGCCGCCCGCAGGCTGGCGATGTTGGCGGGGTGCATGCGGAAGTGCACGCCTTTGCCGGGCCACGGCTGGCCGCCGCTGGTGATCGCGGTTTCCAAGTTCACGATCCGCAGCTCGGGGGCAAAGCGCTGGATCCAGCTCAGGCTGTCGCCCCAGACATGCTCCGGGCTGAAGGGTGTGGCGATCGCCCCGCATCGGTGTTCTGCCAGAGCCACGTAGTGGCGTGCATCGCGGGCGACGGTTTCGTTCAGGGCTGGATCGCAGTGTTGGGGCATCAGTTGGTCGATGCCGCGCCCGAGCATCAGATCGCCCCCCAGCAGGAGCTTCAGGGCTGCGGGCATGGCCGCTCAGCTCTCATCGATTCTCTGGGCTTAGGTGTGGTGGTGCATCGCGATCGGCTGGCTCCGCGTTTGTGCGGCATTGGTGTGGAGGAAGCGCCGCCCTGGCCCGTGGCGGATCTGAAATCGCGCACCCTGGCCGCAGGGCCTGAAGCGGTTTGCGGATGGGGAGCAACAACGGAACCTTTCATCTCGAATCGCCGGCCTTCCGTGATGGCGAGCTGATTCCGGTGATCCATACCGGTGAAGGCCTCAACCTCTCGCCGCCGCTGCGCTGGAGCGGTGCCCCGGCGGCCACGCG
>JBEDHM010000213.1:0-12172 GCA_041174105.1 Cyanobacteriota bacterium
GCCGTGGTGACCTGGTGTTATCGCATTGAAACTAAGGGCCTTGATATTGAGCATCTATGAGATGTGGAACCTTGATGAGATGGTGCTTTGTAAAATCCCCATTCCCCAACGGGTGTTGCACCAGGTGAATAGGCCCTAGCTGTCTGCGGAGTTGGTGATCAGGTGCAGATCCACGGGCAGGCCGGCTAGCCGGGTCTGAAGACGCTCGGAGAGGGGCCGCCGCAGGCGCCATAGCCAGGGTGAATGGCTTGTTTGCCCAAGCACGATCTGGCTGATCTTGTGCTCCCGACTGGCGTGGGCGATCGCTGCAAGCAGATCGCTGCTCTGGCTGCGCAGGAAGGTGGCTCCCAGATCAGCGCAGAGCCGTTCGCACTCCTCCAGAACCTTGGCTTCTTCGCGGCTGAGCAACCGGTTGGGCATCTGCACCGTGAGCGCGAACAAGGGGGCATCAAGGGCCGCCGCCAGGCGGGCGGCACGGCGGAGCAGGCGCTGGGCGACACCGCTGGTGGGTACGCACACCATCACCCGCTCGCGGAGCAGGCGGTTGGCCTGGGGTGCCTGTTCCTCCACCCGATCAGCCACCTCCCGCAACGACAGTTCCCTGAGGGCCACCAGGTGGCGGTGCTGGAAGAAATGGGTGAGGGCCTGTTGAATCTTGTCGCGCGCATACACCTTGCCCTCTTCGAGGCGCTGCCGCAGGGTTTCCGGGGTCACGTCGACCAACACCACCGCATCGGCCCGTTCGAGCACCCGATTGGGAATCCGCTCACGCACCACCACGCCGGTGAGATCGGCCACCAGGTCGTTGAGGCTTTCCAGGTGCTGGATGTTGAGCGTGGAGTACACGTCGATCCCGCAGAGCAACAGGGCTTCCACGTCTTGCCAGCGTTTGCTGCGTTCGCTCCCCGGGGCATTGGTGTGGGCGAGTTCATCAACGAGAGCCAGCTGGGGATGGCGGGCGATCACTGCGGCCACATCCATCTCTTCCAGCGTGGCTCCCGCATAGGGGATCCGCTTGCGCGGCACCGTTTCCAGCCCTACGGCCTCATCGGCCGTTTCCTTGCGGCCATGGGTTTCCAGCAGGGCGATCACCACATCACGGCCTTCGCCTAGGGCCTCTTTACCCTCCTGCAGCATCCGGCAGGTTTTGCCCACCCCGGGGGCCATGCCAATGAAGATTGTGTGGCGACCCCGGCGCTTGGTGGAGCGGATCATGTGCCCATGGCTACAGGCCTTGGTGGGCCTGACCGGCTTGGCTCACCCGCTGGCGGCGGCTCAGATGGTCGAGTTCGAGGTTGAAGGCCAGCACATTCACCACCGGTTCAATGGCGGTGCCGCTGCGGGGGCCTTGCCGGTGGCGGCGCAACAGGGCTTCCAGTTGGTCGATGGGCAGGCCCCGCTCCTTGGCCAGGGCGGGAAATTGCTGGCGGGCAGCCGCCACCCCCAGGTGGGGATCCACGCCGGAGGCCGACACCTCCAGCAGCTCCGGGGCCGGATGTTGCAAGCCGAGGCGGCGCCAGTGCCGGGCGTTCTGGCCGATCTGATCTACCAGGGCCGGATTGCTGGGGGCCAGGTTGGGGTTGCCGCTGGGCCGCGATTGCAGATAGCGAGCCGAGCTGAAGGGTTGGCCAATCAACGACGACCCCACCACCTGTCCATCCAGGCGCAGCAGACTGCCTGCGGCCTGGTGGGGAGCCACCAGCCGTGCCAGCCCCAGCATCGGCAGGGTGAGCACCACCACGGTGATCAGCCACAGGGCCAGGGTGAGGCGCAGGGCGCGCAGGATGGCGTTGGGGATGTCCATTCAGTACCTCTCGGGATGGGCCATCACGTGAAACAGATAGCCCGAGAGCGCCACGGTGCCCGCCACCAGCAAGGCCAGGGCCTGGCTTTGTGGCGGGGGATTGTGGCTGCGAAAGAGTGGCAGCAGTAGCTGGGCGCCGACCACGACGGCAACGGCGATGGGCAGTAAAGGTCCGCCAAGCCTTGCCAATCGACTTCCAGAACGTTGCACAGGAGCCATGGTGAACCTCTAAACCACCCGCAGGGCCATCAGCAGCCCATCAATCAGCTTGATGCCCACAAAGGGGCTCACCACACCGCCGATCCCATAGATCACCAAATTGCGACGTAGCAATTGTTCGGCGCTCAAGGGCCTGAACTGCACCCCTTTGAGGGCCAGGGGCACCAGGGCCGGAATGATCAAGGCGTTGAACACCATCGCCGAAAGAATCGCCGATTGGGGGCTGTGCAGCCCCATCACATTGAGTGGCCCCAGGCCGATCCCGGCAAACAGGGCCGGCAAGATGGCGAAATATTTGGCCACGTCATTGGCGATCGAAAAGGTGGTGAGCGCCCCCCGGGTGATCAGCAGCTGTTTGCCGATGGTCACGATGTCGATCAGCTTGGTGGGATCGCTGTCGAGGTCCACCATGTTGGCGGCCTCCTTGGCGGCCTGGGTGCCGGAATTCATCGCCACGCCCACGTTGGCCTGGGCCAGGGCCGGGGCGTCATTGGATCCATCACCCGTCATCGCCACCAGCTTGCCGAGCTTTTGCTCCTGCTGAATCACGGCGATCTTGTCTTCCGGGCTGGCTTCGGCGATGAAGTCGTCAACACCGGCTTCACGGGCGATCACGCCAGCGGTGATCGGGTTGTCGCCGGTGAGCATCACCGTGCGGATGCCCATGCGGCGCAACTGGGCAAAGCGTTCGCGGATTCCCGGTTTGATGATGTCCTTGAGGTAGATCACCCCATAGATCTGCTGATCGCGGCAGACGGCCAACGGGGTTCCCCCCAGCCGGGAGATCTGTTCATAGGCGCCATCGAGTGCGTCGGGCACGGTGCCCCCGCGGGAGCGCACAAATCCCTTGATCGCCTCCACGGCCCCTTTGCGGTAGTCGATGCCCTGGCCATCGGTGGTGCCACTCATGCGGGTGCGGGCTGAAAAGTCGATGCCGCTTGCCTGGCTTGGATCCACCGGCAGGCTGGCGCCCCGTTGTTCGGCCAGACGGGCAATCGAGCGCCCTTCGGGGGTTTGGTCAAAACAGCTGGCGCCCCAGGCGATCGAGGCCAGCTCGGTTTCCGCAATGCCAGGCATTGGCACAAAGGCTTCGGCGAGGCGATTACCCAGGGTGATGGTGCCGGTTTTATCGAGCACCAGGGTGTTCACATCGCCGCAGGCCTCCACGGCCCGGCCTGAGGTGGCAATCACGTTGAACTGGGCCACCCGATCCATCCCGGCAATGCCAATGGCGCTGAGCAGGCCGCCGATGGTGGTGGGGATCAGGGCCACCAACAGGGCCACCAGGGTGACCACCGAAGGACTCGTGCCGAGATAGGCCGCCACGGGCGGCAGGGTGGCCACCGCGATCAGAAACACCTGGGTGAGTACCGCCAGGAGCACCGTGAGGGCGATTCCATTGGGGGTTTTGGTGCGCTCCGCCCCTTCCACCAGGGCAATCATGCGGTCGATGAAGCCCTTGCCGGGGTCGGCGGTGATGCGAATGGTGAGTTGGTCGGAGAGCACCCGGGTGCCACCGGTCACCGAGCCGGCCACATCCGAGCCGGCCTCCTTGAGCACCGCTGCCGATTCGCCGGTGATGGCCGATTCATCCACGGCGGCTACCCCGGCGATCACCTCCCCATCGGCGGGGATCAGGTCGCCTTGGCTCACAAGCACCACATCGCCTTGGCGCAGATCGGCGGAATCCACCAGCCGTTCGCCGCCGCCTTCCAGCTGCAGGCGGGCCTGGGTGCGGGCCTGGGTGCGGCGCAGGGCATCGGCCTGGGCCTTGCCCCGTCCTTCGGCGAGGGCTTCGGCGAAGTTGGCAAACAGCAGGGTGGCCAGCAGGGTGAGGGTGACCAGGGCGTTGAAGCGACGCTCCGGGGCGGCTGCCGCATCGGCGGAAAACAGCCCTGGCGCCAGGGTGAGCAGGGCGCAGAGCGCCGTGCCGCACCACACCACAAACATCACCGGATTGACTACGGCCAGCCTGGGATCCAGCTTGAGCCAGGCCCCGGCCAGGGCGCGCCCCCATAGGCCCTGATGCTCCGCCCGTTCGGTGTAGCGGCGTTGATCACGCCGGCCGCGGGGCATGCGCGGAAACAGGGGATGGCGGCTGAGGCTGGTCATGGCAGGGTGAAGGCTTCAGCCAGCGGGCCAAGGGCCAGCACCGGGAAAAAGGTGAGGGCCCCCAGGATCACGATCACGGCAGTGATCACCAGGGCAAACAGCGGGGTGTCGGTGCGCAGGGTGCCCGGGCCAGGCTCGAGGGCGGGCTTGGCGGCCAGCCCCTGGGCCAGCAGCAGCATGGCCACGATCGGCAGGTAGCGGCCTCCGGCCAGGCTGATGCTGGCGCTGAGGTTCCACCAGGCCGTGGTGTTGCCGAGCCCCGCCATGCCACTGCCGTTGTTGGCGGCTGCGGAGGCGTATTCGTAGACCACCTGGCTGATGCCATGGGGGCCTGGGTTGCTGATCCCGGCCAGGGCAGAGGCTTGCGACAGGGTGATCGCCGCAGGGATCAAGACAAACAGCGGATGAATCAGCAGCACAAGGCTGGCCCACACCACCTCAGCTTTTTCCACCTTGCGGCCCCAGAGTTCCGGCGTGCGCCCCACCATCAGCCCGGTCACGAACACGGCCAACAGCACAAACACGAGCAGGTAGGCAATGCCCGTGCCCTGGCCGCCGAAGACCACCTGCAAAAACAGATTGCTCAGGGTGATCAGATTGCTCAGGGGCATCAAGGCATCTGTGGATCCATTCACCGCCCCGGTCATCGAACCGGTGGTGAGCACGGCCCAGAATCCGGTGAGCCCTGCGCCAAAGCGCAGTTCCTTGCCCTCCAGGTTGGGCCCTTGTACCCAGCTTTGAAGTGCTGGGTTGCCGCCTTGTTCGGCGCCCATGGCCACCAATGCTCCGATCCCGAGCAGCAGCGCGGCAATTCCCAACAGCCAGTAGCCCTGACGCCGGTTGCCGATGAAGCGACCGAAGGCGTCGATGCTGGCGGCGGGAATGGCGAGCATCGCCCAGCTTTCCACCAGGTTGGAGACCAGGTTGGGATTTTCGTAGGGGTGGGCGGAGTTGGCGCTCAGAAAACCACCGCCGTTTTCGCCCCACTGCTTGATCGCTTCAAACAGTGCGATCGGTCCGCGCTGCAGCAGTTGGCTTCCGCCGTCGAGGGTGGTGATGGCAAGCGGAGGTTGCAAGGTCATCGGCACCCCGCAAAACAGCAACACCACGGCCAGCACGACGCTCCCCGGGATCAACACCCGGGTGTGGGAACGCACCAGGTCGCTGGTGAAGTTGCCCAGGGGCCGGCCGCTGAGGCCCCGGATCACCGCAAATCCCGCGGCCAGCCCGGTGGCCGCCGAGACAAACATCAAAAACTGCAGGGCTCCCAGTTGGGCCAGGTTGCCGAGCTGTTGCTCAGGCACGTAATGCTGTTGGTCGGTGTTGGTGAGAAAGGAAAGGGTGGTGTGCAGGGCCAGGTCCCAGCGCATGCCGCCAAGCCCCTGGGGATTGAGCCAGGCGGGTTGGAAGCGCAACAGCCCAAACGCCACCAGCCCAAACGCCGCATTGGTGATCAACAGCGGCAGCAGGTAGCCCCAGGCCGTGGTGGCGCTATCGCCGGGATCTCCCACCCAGCGCAGGATCCGTAGTTCCAGCGGCAGCAGCCAGCGATCCCATCCGGGTTGGGCTTGGCCGTCGTACACCTGGAACAGATGGCGACCCAGGGGAAAGGCGGTGAGGATCGCCGCGGCGAGGGTGAGGGCCGCTAGGAACCAGCTCAACATGGGGCGCTAACCCAGGGTTTTGGTGATGGCTCTGGGGTGGCTGCTACTGGCGCTTTGCTGGGCGGTTTTCAGCAGGCTGGTTTGCACATCGCCCAAAAAGCGCTTGATCCGAGTTTGCTGTTCACGGCCCTTAGGCAGATGATCGGAGAAGGCGCCTGCGTGGCAGAGGTCCACGAGCAGGGCTACCTCATCGTTGCTCAGGCAGAGCAGGTGGTTGTTGCCGCAGTGGGAAACGCGCACTGCTTAGGTGCAAATCGAGGCTGAGCCTAGTCAGTTTGGCGATGGGTTGCACAGGCGATGGGTTGCACAGCGGTGCAACAGTGGATATGAAAAATGTTTGGCGTTGGAGGGTGATGGGCTGGTTCCGTTCCGGGTTCCGGGGTTGTTGGGGCGGCGCGCCGTTGTGGATGCTTGTGGTCACGGTGGTGCTCGGCTTGGGAACCTTGCTGGCAGCTCCCTCCCAAGCGGCGGCGGAGTTCACGCTGCCGCCGTTGCCCTATGCCCCCAAAGCCCTCGAGCCCACGATTGATCAGCGCACGATGACGATTCACCACGATCGTCACCATGCCGCCTACGTGGCCAATCTCAACGCCCAGATCGCCAATGCTCCCGAGTTGGCAACCGTGGATTTGGTGGCACTGCAAGGCTCCATCAGCCGCTATTCCCCCGCTGTTCGCAACAACGGCGGCGGGCACTACAACCACAGTCTGTTCTGGACCTTGATGGCCCCGAGCGGCAAGGGGGGGCAGCCCTCGCGAGCCCTCAGCCAGGCCATCACCGCTGCCTTCGGATCCCAGCAGGCCATGCAGCAGCAGTTCAACCAGGCTGCCGCCAGCCGGTTTGGTTCGGGCTGGGCCTGGTTGATCGTGAAGCCCGATGGGGCCCTGGCGATCACCAGCACGCCCAACCAGGACAACCCGCTGATGGATTTGGCTGGAATCGAGAATGGCACCCCAATCCTGGCTTTGGATGTGTGGGAGCATGCCTATTACCTCAACTATCAAAATCGCCGGCCCGACTACATCGCTGCCTGGTGGGATGTGGTGAATTGGAACGAGGTGAACCGCCTGTATGCGTCTGCCCTGGCGGCCAGATCTGGCAAGGCTTAGGGCTCGCCCAAGGCTTTCTTGGCGCTCGTTGGCACAACCCGCGCAGGATCGATGGGAATGGGTTCTGGCTTGGGAGCTTGTTTCATGATCCTGATACAGGCCAGCTCTTCGCAGAAGAGAATCAATGGGGCGGTGTAGATGTAGACCCCATTGACCCCGTAGAAGAGATTTTCGGCCAGGATGGCCGCGATTAAAAAGAACAGGCCTGCGATTTCGGCCACCAGGAGCTGTTTGCGGATGGGTTTGGGGTAGCGAAGCGAAGGGGGTGTGCGGAGAGCGTTGATGGTGAGGATCAAAATGATCGTCTCCACCAGAATGAGCAGGACCTGGTATTCAATGTTGATCCACTGGGCATCGCTCCAATACCAAAAATTTCCCTCCATATTCCCGTAGCGGATGGCAAGGAAAGCGCTCTTTGGAATCAGTACGGCAACAGCCAGCACAATCCCCAAAAGTCCAGACTCTCTCGACAGAATGCGGGTGTTGATCTGTAGCACATTGCGCAGTTTGTACCAGATCAAGAGCATCGTGAAGGCCACGAGCACGATGGCGCCGGTGGATTTGACCAGCAGAAAGCCTGTGCCCGGTGCCACCTGATTGGGCAGGCTGGCGGGAATCAGGGTGATGGCCACGGCAAAGATGCCGTCCACCATGTTCATCAATGTGGATGATTCACGGGGAGTACCGCGCATGTTGGGTGCCCCGCAAAAGAAGGGCCTTGCTTGGCCCCATGGCTTGGGCCTTTTTACCGCAATTCAAACAACAGCACATCCGCGCCTTCTGCTCCGGCTCTGATCGCTGAAACATCTCCAGCCCCAAACCCCAAGCCATCACCCCGGTGGAGCAACGGGAGCCCCTGGGGATGGTGTGCGGGCTGGCTGGGGTTTGGCCCCAGGGTTTGGATGGAACCCTCGATCAGCTGAAGCCAGCCCTGGGCAGGAGCCTCCACTGGCACGGCGAGGGTTTGGTGGGCTTGGGGCTGGGCGCGCCAGAGCCGCACCGGCCGCTGAATCGCCATGGCCCCTGCGGCACCCGCTGGATCGATCAAGGCTGTCCAGCCATCGCCGATTGCAAAGGGCTTCTGCTCGTAGCTGGGGCTGGTGCCCCGGAGGCTGGGCTCGATCCAGATCTGCAGCAGGCGGCAGTCCTGGTGGCCCGGGTTCATCTCGCTGTGGATCAGGCCATGGCCGGCGCTCATCCGCTGCACCTCGCCGGCCAGGAGCGTGTCGCTGTTGCCCATCGAGTCGCGATGACGCAGCACCCCCTCCACCATCACGGTGATGATCTCCATGTCGCGGTGGGGATGCATGCCAAAGCCTTGGCCACCAGCGATCTGGTCATCGTTGATCACCAGCAGCGGGCCAAAGCCTCGCCAGGCCGGATCGTCGTGGCCAGCAAAGCTGAAGCTGTGCCAACTCTTCAGCCAGCTGTGCTCGCTCAAAAACCGCTCCTCGGCCCGGCGAAGCACCAGGCCGGAGCTGGTCTGGGCGCTTGCGGCTGTCACGGGCAACACCTGCACGGGTCCTTAAAGTTTGCCTGTGTTGAGGGATCGGCATGAAGCAGTTGCCGCAGCCTGAGGCACTCCGTCAAAGCCCGGCCTTCGGCCTGGCCGATGGGGTGGTGGTGCTGGGTGTTTTGGCCTTGCTGGCCCTCATCGCCCATGTGGGCTCGGCGGCAATGGTCAGTTTCCGGCCTCCGGATGTGAGTCCCACCATTTCGCTGGATCCCCGCAACCTGCCGGAGTACGCCCTCCGTTCCACCACGCGCATGTTCATTGCGCTGGGGGCATCGATGTTGTTCACCTTGATCTATGGGTCGGTGGCGGCCCATAACCGCAGGGCCGAGCGGGTGCTGGTGCCCCTGCTCGACATCCTTCAATCGGTGCCGGTGCTCGGCTTTTTGTCGATCACGGTGACAGGCTTTATCGCGTTATTCCCTGGCAGTTTGCTGGGTCTTGAGGCCGCCTCGATTTTTGCCATTTTTACGAGCCAGGTCTGGAATATGACCTTCTCGTTCTATCAATCGCTGCGCACAGTTCCCAAGGAATTATCAGAAGCTGCAGCGCTCTATCGCCTCTCCCGTTGGCACCGATTCACCCGTCTTGAAGCCCCATCAGCAGCGATTCCCCTGCTCTGGAACGCCATGATGAGTTTTGGCGGTGGCTGGTTTTTTGTGGCGGCCAGTGAGGCGATCAGCGTGCTCAATAAGGACTACACCCTGCCAGGGATTGGTTCCTACGTGGCCGCAGCTGTGGCAGCCCAGGATCTATCTGCCTTGGGCTGGGCCATTGTGGCCATGGCCGTGATCATCCTGCTGGTGGATCAATTGTTTTGGCGGCCTCTTGTGGCCTGGTCGGACAAATTCCGGCTTGAGCAGAGCAGCTCGGGCGATGCACCCCAATCATGGGTCTACGACCTGCTTAAAAGCTCCCGGATTCCAGCCCTCGGCTCCTCGGCCCTGGCTCCGGCAATCGCGGGGCTGGATCGGTTGATGTCGGTGCTTTTGGGGAGAGTGAGTGATGGAGCCGTTGAGCCTGAATCACCCGGGGCCGATCGCCTTTACAACCTCAGCTTGTGGCTGGTGATGGGGGCCCTGATCGCCGCCGTTGTCCATTTTGTGTTGGTCACGGTGGGACTGGCCGAGGTGGCCACAGCCTTTCGGCTCGGGATCGACACCCTGCTGCGGGTGACGGTGTTGCTCGTGTTTGCCACCTTGATTTGGACTCCGATTGGGGTGGCCATTGGCTTCAATCCACGGCTGGCTGGAAGGCTTCAGCCTGTCGTGCAATTTCTCGCGTCCTTTCCAGCCAATTTCATCTTTCCCTTTGCCACCCTGTTCTTCATTCGCTCCCACATCAGCCTTGACTGGGGCTCCATTCTGTTGATGGCCCTAGGGGCCCAGTGGTACATCCTCTTCAATGCGATTGCTGGGGCCCAAACCATCCCCTCGGATTTGCGCGAAATGGCCGACGATGTGGGCCTCAGGGGGCTGGAGCGCTGGCGCAAACTGATCATTCCGGGCATCTTTTCGGCCTGGGTCACTGGTGGTGTGACCGCCAGCGGGGGGGCCTGGAATGCCAGCATTGTTTCCGAGGTGGTGAGCTGGGGCGGCGCCACCCTCACAGCCAATGGGTTGGGGGCCTACATCGCCCAAGCGACCAGTGCCGGGGATTGGCCCCGCATCACCTTGGGGATCGGGATGATGAGTTTGTTTGTGGTGGGAATCAACCGGCTTCTCTGGCGAAGGCTGTACGGCCTGGCCGAACGCAAATACCAATTCTGAGATTTGGCCATGGCTCTGATCACGGTTAACAACGTCTCCAAGCGCTTCCCCCTTCCTGATGGCAAGGGCGAATTCACCGTGCTCGATGGGGTCAGTCTCACGATTCGTGCCGGGGAAGTGGTGGCCCTGCTAGGCCGTAGTGGCAGTGGCAAGAGCACCTTGCTGCGGATCATGGCCGGCCTGATTCGCCCGAGTGAGGGTCTGGTGCAATGCAATGGCATCCCGCTGTTGGGCGCCAACCGCAACCTGGCGATGGTGTTTCAGAGCTTTGCCCTGCTTCCTTGGCTCACGGTTCAAGAGAATGTGGAACTCGGTCTTGTGGCCCGCCATGTGGATCGGGATGAGCGCCGTGAACGGGCCCTCAAAGCGATCGACATCGTGGGTCTCGATGGCTTTGAAAGTGCCTATCCCAAGGAGCTCTCCGGTGGGATGAAGCAGCGGGTTGGTTTTGCCAGGGCTTTTGTGTTGGAGCCTGAGGTGCTGTTCATGGATGAACCCTTCAGCGCCCTCGATGTGCTCACGGCTGAGAACCTTCGCGGTGAAATCGACGATCTCTGGAATGCGGGGATGTTTCCCTCCAACAGCATCCTGATCGTGACGCACAACATCGAAGAGGCGGTGTACCTGGCTGATCGGGTGGTAATTCTTGGCTCAAAGCCGGGGAGAATTCGCGGCGAGCTGCAGATCAGCCTGCCCCGTCCCCACGACCGCGGCCATCCCCGGTTTAAGGCGCTGGTGGATTACATCTATTCGGTGATGACCAATCCCGAGCTGGAGGTGACCGGCGAGGTGGATGGCGGCGATGCCAGGCGCCCTTCCGCCCGCAGCACCATCTCTCCGTTTGCCAAGGCCCTCCCCCATGTGCGGGTGGGTGGCATCAGTGGTCTGTTGGAGTTGATTGTGGAGAAGGGTGAGGGGCTCGATGACATTCCGCAATTGGCCCAAAGTCTGCAATTGGAAGTGGATGATCTGTTGCCGTTGCTGGATGCCTCGGTGATGCTGGGTTTTGCCGAAGTTGCCGATGGCGACGTGCATCTCACGCCCATCGGGCGTGATTTTGCTACCACCACGATCCTGAGAAGCAAGGACCTGTTCCGGCAGCAGGCGCTGGGCCGCATTCCCGTGCTTAGCAGCATCGTGAGCACCCTCCAGGAGAAAGAAAACCGGGCCATGCGCTCGGAATTCTTCCTTGGAATCTGGGATGACTACTTCCCCCTTGCCGAAGCCGAACGCCAGCTGGCTACGGCTGTGGATTGGGGCCGTTATGCCGAGCTGTTTGAGTACGACGCCAATGAGGGGCGCCTCTACCTGCCCAGCTGAGGGGGATCAGGTGGCCGATCCAAAGGCAATCTGACAAGCGGCATTGAGCAGCTCGGCTTGGGCCGCGCTTTTGGGATCCTCGCCATTGATCGTGCCGGCATTGCAATCGGCGCTGAGTTGGTAGTTGTTGCCGCTGGCTTGCACCACGAACGTCACCGATGACGGCCCGCTCGGTTGCACCGAGCCGTAATACAGGGCGTAATCACTATTGGGCACGAGGATGGTGGTGGTGTTCTCGTTGATCGACTGGTTCACCGCATTGTTGATGATCGCGGCCGTGGCGAGGGTGCCCACGCCCCAGGCGGCAGCCCGCGCTCCCCACCATCCCCAGGCAGGCGTCGACCAGCCGCCATACCAGCCGGTGTTCCATGGTCGGGCGGCGCCCCAGCCAGGCCTTGCCCAGCCGGGATTGAGATTCACGTTGTTGATGGAGACCTGGCGGTTCCAGCTGCGGTTGATGTCGGCGTGAACGGGGCGGTTGCCATTGGTGCCCCAGTTGGAGCCATTGCCACTCCAGTTGGAGCCATTGCCGCGATAACCACTGCCCTGGCTTGGCCAATTGCCGCGATCGAGCGTGGGGCCTGCTCCACCGGGGAGCTTCACCTGGTTGCTCCATCCGCCGCTGGGGGGCTGCGAGCCTCGACCCAGCCCCCCGCCAGCAC
>JBEDHM010000214.1:0-3303 GCA_041174105.1 Cyanobacteriota bacterium
CCTGGGATGCCGGCCAGGGCAAACCAAACGGCACCAGCGACGCACTGGCGTCCACAAGCTGCCCTGGCCGGCATCCCAGGCGTCTGGCTGCCGCCAGAAGATTGCCGCCATGGAGCTCTCCATGGAGCTCAAGCTGGGGAGCTCGCACCATCCCCCGACGCTACGGGCGCATCGCGCAGCGTGGATCGCCAAAGGGATCCAAAGGCGTTAAACAACCGCCATGCAGCCAGAGCGGTCGATCGAATCCCCCAAGCCCATGGGCGTGGGGCCCTGGCGACGGGTCCAGCTGGCGCTGCTGGCACTTGCGTTCACGCCAGCCGGGTGGAACCCCCAACCGGCCTGGGGCAAACCGGCCCCTCGCCCCCCGCAGAGGGCGGTTTCTTCGCCGGCAGCGGTTTCATCGCCATCCGCCGCCCTGCTGCAGTTGCTCGACACCCACACCTGCGTGGGCTGCCCCCTGGCCGATACCGACCTGGTACTGGCCGATCTGCGCAAAGCCGATCTCAGGCGCGCCCTGCTGCAACGGGCCAACCTCAGCCAGGCCCAACTCGATGGCGCCAACCTGCAGGGGGCGAATCTGCAATTCACCAGCCTGCTGGGGGCCTCCCTACGGGGGGCCGACCTGCGCGGCGCCCTGCTCGAAGGCACCGATCTGCGCCAGGCCGATCTCAGTGGCGCGCTGCTGGATCGAAGCGCTTTGGCCAAAGCCCACTGGGAGCAGGCCAAGGGCCTTGCCCACGCCCAGTTGAGCTACGCCCAACTCCACAATGCGGGCGTGCAGGCCCACCAAGCCGGGGATGCAACCGATGCGGAACGCTGGTTCAGCGAAGCGATCCGCCGGCAACCAGAAGCCGCCGTGAGCTGGGTAGCGCGGGGCATCAGCCGCAGCCAACAGGGCAAAGACCAGCTCGCCGCCGATGATTTCCGCTATGCGGCCACGCTCTACGACCAGCAAGGCGAAGCCGCGCTGGCCAAGCAATTGCGCGATGCGTCCGCCAGCCTCACCAAAGCGCCCGCCAAGGGGCCAGGCGGCAATGGCATGGGCAGCCAGCTCCTGGGGGCCGCCGCCGGCGTGATCCAACTGCTGGGCCCGCTGGCGATGATGGCTTTGGCGCCCTTGGGGATCTAGGGCAGCCGAGCTGCTTCAGGGCGCTCCCTGGCCCAACCACTGACGGGCCGGCACCGAACTGGGCTGGTAGCCGTAGCCGTACACCCCACCGGATTCATCGTTGATCACCTTGGGGGTCACCATGATCACCAGCTCACGCTTGGTTCGATTATTTCCAGATTTACGGAAAAACTGACCAATGAAGGGAATATCACCCAGGATCGGCCACTTGGTCACTGTGGCAATGTCTTGATCCGAAATAACCCCGGTCAGAATCAGGGTTTGGCCATCACGCACGCGAACCGTACCGGTATCAAGCCGCCGAACACTCAGAATTTGAATGAATCCACACCCCCTAACCTCTTCCCTGGACGTAGCCGCAGAGATAGCCGGTGAAAGGGTAAATGTGACAAAACCATTGTCATCAATCTTGGATACCCGAGCCCCCAGGGTTAGACCAGCGACACCAAAACTAGGTGTACACGTAATGATACCTCCCGTATTATTTCCTGTTGTCTGGTTGGACGTATAGGCCGTGACTTCATTGGTCCCCACGGTCACAAACGATTCATTCGCCCGGGGGCGCCCAATTGACGCGTTCGACAAGGCACTGCTTGCATTGCCAGCAGTGCCCGCACTGGTGGCGGCCGCAACCTCAGCACCGCCAGTAATGCTTTCTGGATTCTCCGAGAGAATCAGCGTGGGCGATGCCAACAACTTGGTGTTCTGAGAAACAATGCTTGCCCTCAGATAGTCAATAAATTGCCCATCACTCGGCTGAGCAATGGCAGGATCGGTACCACTGGGATAGCCATTACCAAAGGATCCCAGAAATTTGCCGGAATCATTCACAATATAATTATTGCCAAATTTAAATGCAAAGCTATTGGCGATTGAATTGTTATTGTCGAGATTAACATCCAGTATTTTCACCGAGAGCGCCACCTGCCGCTGCCTGAGATCGAGCTGCCGCAGATAGTTCTCAGCCACCGCAATCTGTGAAGGATCGCCGATCAAGGTGACCGTGCCCAGCCTGGGATCGGTGGTGGCCTGCAGGCCCAGCAGGGGGCCCTGTTTGGCCCCGAAGGATTCCACCGTGGTCTGCTGGGTGGACTGGGTGGTTTGGGAACTGGGGGCCGAGGCCACCGCGCTGGCCTGGGCTACGCCTTGGGTGACGGCGGTGGTGATGACATTGATTTTCGACACCGTGGCCCCCAAATTGGCCAGATAATCGGCCGCGGAATTCGGCGACACCTGGTTTAAGCGGTACACCTTGGAAAGCTGGGGAGCAAAGGTTTTACCCGCAATCGCAGGGCCAGCCATGATCAAATTGCCATCCACCCGGCCCTGCAATCCCGAGGCAAGCAACACCGAGTTCAGGGCCCGGGCATAGGTTTCATTTTTGAACGAAATCGTGACCAGCCGAGAACTGGCACCAGGCGCAGCCTGGGCTGGCGCACTACCGGCTGTGACTTGGGTGGAGCCACCAGCAGCATCGGCATCCACATACACAAAGCCAAAGCCACCGATCTGGGCCAACGCCATCAAGGCATCTTTGGCGGGGGCATTTTTCAGGGTCAAGGTGACCCTTGGACCATTCACCTGCACCAGCGAAGGATTGCGAAGCAGCATCGATCCCACCGCCATGTCGCCGAGGGGAGGCGCCACCGCCCTGGGCCGCAGGGCGGGCACCTCAACCGCCTGGGGAATGCTGCCGGGCTGGTTCAGATCAAGGCGGGCCGTTTGCTGCACCACCTGGGCTGGCGCCGCAAAGGTGAGAATCAAATTCTGACCATCGGCGCTCACCGTTGGGCGCCGGACGGGCAGGCCATTGGCCGCCAGGATGTCGAGTTGGAACGCTGTGCCTGAGCCCTGGAGGCTCACCAGTTGCAAGCCGAGTTCCGGCATCGATAACCGCTGGGCACCAAAGCGCAGGGCAGCCGGTTGGCTGGTGAGAATCTGCCCCTGCCAGCGGTTTCCATCCAGGCTCTGGCGCACCTGGGGGGCCGCCCCAGTGCCGCTGATCACCAGCTCCACCCCATCGGGCAATCGCCGCACCGCCAGCTGCATCGTGCCGGCACCATTGCTGGCACCAGAACCCACCGCTGCACTGGGCAGTGGCGGCGGGGTGTCCACGCCTGCTTGGGCCGCCAAAGAACCAGCCGTGAACGCAGCAGCTGGGAGCATGGCAACGG
>JBEDHM010000215.1:0-2966 GCA_041174105.1 Cyanobacteriota bacterium
GGGCTCGGATCTGCACCAGAGCGCTGCCATGACCCAAGCCCCACCGTGCCCGCCGCCCTGGCCCAAGCTGCTCCAACAGCTGCTTCGGGGTGATCACCTCCGTTCCGACCAAGCCACGGCCTTGATGCAGGGCTGGTTGGAAGGTCAGATCGAGCCTGTGCTCACCGGTGGTTTGTTGGTGGCCCTGCAGGCCAACGGGGTTGATGGTGAGGAATTGGCCGCCATGGCCCAGGTGCTGCGCCAAGCCTGCGCGCTGCCATCCCAGCGGCCCGCCATCCATCTGGTGGATACCTGTGGCACCGGTGGCGACGGGGCCGATAGCTTCAACATCTCCACGGCGGTGGCCTGTGTGGCGGCGGCCTGCGGCGCTGCCGTGGCCAAGCACGGCAATCGCAGTGCCAGCGGCAAAGTCGGCTCGGCCGATGTGCTCGAGGCCCTCGGTCTGCATCTGCAGGCCCCCCAGGAGCGGGTCGTTGCCGCCCTCTCGGAAGTGGGACTCACCTTCCTATTTGCCCCTGGCTGGCATCCAGCCCTGGTGGCCCTGGCGCCCTTACGGCGCAGCCTGGGCATTCGCACCGTGTTTAATCTGCTGGGGCCCCTGGTGAATCCACTGCAGCCGGATAGCCAGGTTGTGGGGGTGGCCCGAGCCGAGTTGCTGGATCCGATGGCCGAGGCCCTAGCCCGGCTGGGGCTGGCGCGGGCTGTGGTGGTGCACGGCCCCGGCGGCCTGGATGAGGCTTCCTTGGCGGGTCCCAATGACCTGCGTTTGGTGACGGCGGGATCGGTGCGCTCGGAGTTGCTCGATCCGCAAGCCCTGGGCCTGGACGTTGCCCCGATTGAAGCCCTCGCCGGGGGCGATCTGAGCACCAATCGCCAGATCCTGGAAGCGGTGCTGCGGGGCCAAGGCACTCCCGCCCAGAGGGATGTGGTGGCCCTCAACACCGCCTTGGTGCTCTGGGCCTCTGGCCGGGTGGATGCGGTGGCCGAGGGGTTGCCGCTGGCCCAGGCAGCCCTCAGCCAGGGTTTGGGCTGGCAGAAGCTGCTGGCCTTGCGCGAGGCCCTCGGCGCCCCCGCTGCGGGATGATCGAAAGATCTGTTTTGTCCCCCTTGAGCGAGTCCGCTGCCGCCGCCCTGTTGGTCCTGGCCGACGGCACCGTGTTGCGCGGCCAGGCGTTTGGTGCGAAGGGCACCACCATCGGCGAGGTGGTGTTCAACACCGGAATGACCGGTTACCAAGAAGTGATGACCGATCCGAGTTACTCGGGACAGTTGGTCACCTTTACCTATCCCGAGCTCGGCAATACCGGGGTCAATGGCAGCGACCAGGAGGCCGATGCTCCCCATGCCCTGGGTGTGATTGCCCGTCAACTGGCGCCGGTGGCCAGCAATTGGCGTTCTGGGGGGGACCTCCAGCAATGGCTCGAGCGCCATGGGGTGGTGGGAATCCAGGGTGTGGATACCAGGGCCCTGGTGCGCCATCTCAGGGAGCGGGGGGCGATGAATGGCGCCATCAGTACCGACGGCACGTCTTGCCAGAGCCTGTTGGAGCAGGTGCGTTCGGCGCCGGCCATGACCGGTCTGAACCTGGCAGCCAAGGTCAGTACCACCGTTCCCTACACCTGGGACACAACCTGCCCAGCGGCCTTTGATGCCCGGCTCCAGGACCGCCCGGAGCGCCCCTACAAGGTGGTGGCGATTGATTTCGGCATCAAACGCGCCATCCTCGAGCGTCTGGCGGCCCATGGCTGCGCCATCACCGTGCTGCCGGCCACCAGCACCCTGGATCAGGTGCTCGCCTGCGAACCCGAAGGGGTTTTTCTGTCCAATGGCCCCGGCGATCCGGCGGCGGTGACCGAGGGAATCGCCCTGGCCAAGGGGTTGCTGCAGCAGCAAGACCTGCCGGTGTTTGGCATCTGCCTGGGCCACCAGATCCTGGGGCTGGCCCTGGGCGGCACCACGTTCAAATTGGGTTATGGCCACCGGGGGCTCAACCACCCCTGCGGATCGACGGGCCAGGTGGAGATCACCAGCCAAAACCATGGCTTTGCCATTGAGGCCCCGTCGCTGCCCAGCGATCGGGTTGCCATTACCCACCACAACCTCAACGACCGCACCGTGGCAGCCCTGGCGCTTCGCCATCAACCGGTGTTTGGGGTGCAGTACCACCCGGAAGCGAGCCCCGGTCCCCACGACGCCGATCACCATTTCTCCCGCTTTGCGGCGTTCATGGCTGAACGGCGTTAACAACACCTGGCCAAACCACCGCCTTGGTGCGCGCCCTCCCACAGTTTTGTTGCGAGTGCTGCAGCTTGAAAATTGCTCCCTACACTTCGCGCCAGAAGCGCTCTGGGGGCTCTAGCCATCAACGATCTGCAGCGATTGACGGTGTCCCTTCGCGGTGGTTTCGAGCAGCAGGCCAATTGCCAGCTGTTCCGTTTCACCGGCCAGTTGGATGCCTATTCCGACAAGCAGTTTGGCGATTTTGTGGCGAGCCATCGCCATCCCAGTCAACCGCTGGTGCTTGATTTGAGCCACATCGATTTCATCGACTCCTCCGGTCTGGGGGCCTTGGTGCAGGTGGCGAAGCAGTGCAATAGCGAGCACCAGAACTTTCTGGTGGTGGGCAATGCCCGGGTGGTGCAGACGGTGAAATTGGTGCGCCTGGAGGATTTTCTGCACCTTCAGCCCGACCTCGACACGGCTCTTGGCCACCTTGCCGCCTGAGCTGGATGGGGCCCCAGGCCCCAGTGCCTGGTTGGCAGGATTGGCCCCCGCCCCGCCTGCCACGGCGTTGGGTCCTCTGCAATTGGCCTGGCTGGGGGATGCGGTCTGGGAATTGCACCAACGGCTGCGCCGCTGCCGTCTGCCGGCCAAGTCCCAACAGCTTCATCAGCAGGTGGTGGAAGAGGTGAAGGCGGCTTCCCAGGCGCGGGCCCTGGAGCGGTTGGAGGGGGTACTCACGGAAG
>JBEDHM010000216.1:0-2562 GCA_041174105.1 Cyanobacteriota bacterium
CAAGCGGATGTGGTGGAATTGGTAGACACGCACGTTTGAGGGGCGTGTGGCTTCGGCCTTGCGAGTTCAAGTCTCGCCATCCGCATTTTTCTTCTTCCCAGTTGCGTTCGAGCCCGCTGCCACCCAGCCTGCAGGGTTCGAACCCCACGCCCCCCCATCCCCGCACTGCCCATGAGAGCGCCGCCGTGGTGCTCGTGAGCAACGGCCCGGGCGAACTCACCACCTGGGTGCGGCCCGTTGCCCAGCGGTTGCATCGGGAGTTGGCCCTGCGCCCCCAGCAGCCAGACGCGGCCTGTGGTTTGCGTTTGGTGTTGGTGCCCTGCCCCAATGGCACCGGCCAGGAGCACCAGGCGGCTGCCCCCTGGAACCTGTTTGAGCGGATCACACCGGCTCGCCAGTTCTGGTCGTTGTTGCTGCGACCTGAGCGCTTTGGACCGTGGCCGAAGCGGGGCGTGGTGGTGTTTCTCGGGGGTGATCAGTTTTGGACGGTGTTGCTCTCGGCGCGCCTGGGCTATCGCCACATCACCTATGCCGAATGGGTGGCGCGCTGGCCCCAGTGGAATGACCGGCTCGCCCTGATGGGCCAGGTGGCGGCGGCCCGCCTGGCGCCCCGCTGGCAAGCGCGTGCCCAGGTGGTGGGCGACCTGATGGCCGACCTCTCGGAGTCGGCCCGCAGCGATGCACCCCTGCCGGCGGGGGAATGGGTGGCCCTGTTTCCGGGCTCCAAGCGGGCGAAATTGCGGGTGGGAATGCCGTTTTTGCTGGAAACGGCCGATCGGCTCGCCGCCCTGCGGCCGGGCTGTCGGTTTTTGCTGCCGCTGGCGCCCACCGTCACGGTGGCCGATTTGCTCCACTACGCCGGCCCCACCAATCCGATTGCCCGGCTCTATCGCTCGGGGGTGCCCCAGCTGGAGGGCCACACCTTGATCACTCCCCAGGGCACCCGCCTGGAGCTGTTGCTGGAGAACCCCGCCCATGGGGCCCTGAGCCAGTGCCAATTGGCGCTCACCACCGTGGGCGCCAACACCGCGGAATTGGCGGCCCTGGGGTTGCCGATGCTGGTGCTGGTGCCCACCCAACACCTGCATGTGATGCAGGCCTGGGATGGCTTGGCCGGATTGCTTGGCCGCTTGCCTTTGCTGCGCTGGGTGTTTGGCGTGGCCCTCACGGCTTGGCGGCTGCGCCACCGAGGTTTTCTCTCCTCCCCCAACATCGCCGCTGGTCGCCAGATCGTGCCCGAACGGGTTGGGGCGATCACGCCCAAGCAGATTGCTGCTGAGACAGCCGATTGGCTGGGGAGCCCTGGGCGTTTGCAGGGGCTCCGCGATGACCTGCGCAGCCAGCGCGGCCAACCCGGCGCGGTGGCGAGCCTGGCGGCGATGGTGCGGGAACTCTTGCCGGCTGGATTGGATGCCTAGGGTGAGGGGCCAGTGATCCCTGTGGGGGCCTTGCACGATGTCTGAAACCTCCCCAACCCCCTCAAGCACGAACGACGCGAGCATCAGCGACGCCACCGCAGCCAGCGCAGCTTCGGCCTGCGGAGTGGAGAGTGGCCTGGCCCGCGGCGTGGCGGAAGAGGTGTGGCGCGAGCGGCTCACCCCGGAGCAGTTTCAGATTGCCCGCCAGGGCGGCACCGAACGGGCCTTCACCGGCGCCTATTGGAACAACAAAGCCAGTGGGATGTACCACTGCATTTGTTGTGATCAACCGCTGTTCAGCTCCACCACCAAGTTTGATTCCGGCACCGGTTGGCCCAGTTTCTGGGATGGGGTGAGCAGCGGGGCGATCACCACCCTCACCGATTCCAGCCACGGCATGGTGCGCACGGAAATTCGTTGCGCCAACTGCGATGCCCACCTGGGCCACGTGTTCAACGATGGGCCTGCCCCAACGGGGCAGCGCTACTGCGTCAATTCGGCCTCCCTGGCGTTCAAGTCGGCCTGAGCGGATCGGGCTCGGGCTTACCAGGGATCGCCCAGATCTTCTGGTTCGACATCCAAAGGCTCCCTGGAGGCAGGGCGTTCCCGCTCCCGGGCAGGCTCTGGCCTGATGGGCCTGTCGGATCTGGGAGCGGGCGCTCTTTCGGCCCCTCTCTCGGCTTGCCGCCAGTCCTGGGGTTCGTCGGGGTAACGGGGGCCCGGCTCATAACCCCGTTGGTCATCGCGCCCGTAGGGGTCGTTACGGCTGGGGTAGCGCTCCTCGGGCTCGTCGTCGAGGTAGCGGCGTTGACGGAGGGGTTCCTGCTGCCGGCGCTGCTCGAGCTCCACGTAGTCGTAGTCGTCTTCCGGTTCAAAGGCCCTGGCGGTGGCTGGTTGGATGCGGCGTTGTTCCTGGGCCGTGGGCTGACCGGCGGCCAGTTGGTTCTCCACAGGCACCGCACCACTGCGGAAACGCTCCCGCTCCTCCTGCTCCCAGCTGGGCCCGCCGATGCCGAGTTTTTCCAACAGGCCCGTGCCGAGTTGCTTGAGCTTCTCTTCAGCGCCTTCGTACACGATGATCCGATCGGGGCCACTGCTCACGATTTCCTCCACCGTGAGCTCCCAGGTGCTCAGCACCCCTTCG
>JBEDHM010000217.1:0-6106 GCA_041174105.1 Cyanobacteriota bacterium
GCCCCCTGCGGGCCCTCACCGGCATCCCCTGCCCCACCTGCTTTCTCACCCGGGCCACCGCCGCCAGCCTGCGGGGCCACTGGTCGGAAGCCATCCACCTGCATGCCTTCGGCCCCCTGGCCGCCGTGGCTCTTGTGGCCTGGTCCTACGGAGCCATTCGGCACCGCCAGCTTTACCCCAAGGGCCTGGAGGCCTGGCACCTGGTGCTGATCAGCGGAGCCCTGTTGCTCTATTGGGCCCTACGCCTGGTGCTGGGTTTTGGCTTTGGCGTGGAAGCCTTTCCGACTCGCTAGGCGCCAAGAACTCGCCAGGAGCTAGGAGATCACGCCCCGGTGGTAAGCAGCATTTTGAATGAAAAAGTTGGCCATCGGCACGGCCACCAAGGCTCCCAGCCCACAGGTACAAACGGAAAACAGAACCACCACAATCCAAGCCAAAATCTGAATACCGATAAACGTGAACCCCTGGGGAGATCTGTACACCGCCTGAAAAGAGGCAGAAAAGGCTTCACCAATCGAGCGGTCCGTATTGAAAACCAAATTCACAAAGACCGGCGCCACCAATGAAACAGCGATCCCGGGAAGGATGCAGAGGATAAAACCGATCGCTGTAACAACAGAAAAAAGAAGGCCTGCCAAGAAATAGCGCCATGGACGCCTCATCAGCGACTGAAAAGCCGCAGAGGCTGTGATCGTTTCACCGCTGGCGTAATACATCGCCGGCACAGCGACGAACAAAACACCCACCAAACTGGCAAGAATTCCAAAGGGAAGTTGGCCAAGCTGGGACAACAGGGCAATCCCTCCTGCAACCGCATCCGATGAAGACCCCTGGCCAGTGATGGCGGCTCCAATTACGGAAATCAACAGCGACACTCCGAAACCCACCACGGAGAGCACAACGCTCACCAACCAAATCACCACGATGGTGGGCACATGCAGCAACAAGCCCTCCCAGGCCTTGTTCAAACTGGGCTGCTCGTAGGCGAGGGGGCTGGCCATCTGGCTGTTGATCGCTGAAGGGATAGCGGGCGCACCGTATGCCACAGCGCCCCAACCAGCAAGCAAGCATCGCCATGACAGCATGAAACCGATGGATCCCAGTACCTGGCTTGCGTTGCACCGCAGCGTGCGTTTCGGTGACACCGATGCCGCCGGCGTCGTGCAGTTTTCCCAGCTGCTGCGCTGGTGCCACGAGGCCTACGAAGAGAGTTTGGAGAGGTTTGGGGTGGCCGCAGCTGACGTCTTCCCCACACCCCACACCCAGCTAGCGGTGGCCTTGCCGATCGTGCACTGCAGCGCCGACTATTTCAGCCCCCTGGTCTGTGGTGATCCGATCGCCATCCGCCTCGAACCCATCCGTTTGGATCTGGGCAGCTTTGAGGTGCGCTACAGCTTCACCAGCCAGGATCGGGATGTGGCCCAAGGCCTCACGCGCCACCTGGCGATCGAGAGCGTCAGCCGCAAACGCTGTGCACTGCCAACGGCCATCAACCGCTGGCTGGAGGCATCCAACCTGGGCGGCATCCAGCCGCTCTAAAGCCGATCCAACCGCTCTAAAACCATTCTTTTTTGGCGTCGATGTAGTGGGCCTTGAAGGCCTGGGGGGATTGGGCCAGATAGTTCCAGCCCTCGATCAAACCAATGATTCCCATCACCAGGCTGACCGCCGTGCTGGCCAACCAACCGGCAGGAATCACCACCACCGGCGCCAACAGCATGATGAAACCAGCCCGGTAATAGCCGAGCACAAACTTGTGCACCCCGAACGGGCCCACGAGGATGGCGAGCACACCGGCCAGGCGTTGACGGCGCCGAATCTGGGCCTCACTGAGATCCAAGCGCTGGGGCATCGCGTGCTGCCGCTCAGGCGAGCGGAGTTTGGTCTGCTTCTAGCGATGCAAGCCACCGCTGCCAATGGCTGCGCTGCCATTTGCCTGTGGGCGAGGGGGCCAAGGTGTCACACAGCAGCCAGCGCCGCGGGCGTTCAGCCACGGGCCATGCCATGACAGCCAGCTCCAAGGCGCGGATCAGGGCAGCCCCCTGCTCAGCCACTCCGCACGCCCCAGCCACTGGCCGCACCAGGGCCGTCAGGCGCTGGCCCCACTCTGGCTCGCTCACCCCCAGCAGCAGCACCTCCTGCAGGGGCCACCCCTCCCGCTGGGCCAGGGCGCGTAAGCGCGCTTCGAGCTGCTCAGGAAACACCGTTTCACCGCCACTGAGGATGGCCCCATCGCGGCGGCCCAGGATCTCCAACCCCTGCGGCGTCAGCACGCCCGCATCACCGCTGCGCCACCAGCCATCAGCCGTACGGGGCAGGGGTTGCAGGGCGCCGCGGGCGTCAATCCAGCCTGGGCTCAACCGAGCGGTGGCCACTTCCACGGTCCCGGTGAGGGGATCGATGCGCAGATCGACATCGCCAAGGGGGTGGCCGCAACCGGAATCTCCTGCCAAAAACCGTTCTGGCGCCAAGGCGCACACCATGGCTGCCGTTTCCGTGGCCCCGTAGCAGGGCGAAAGCCGAATGCCCTCCTGGCGGGCAGCCATAGCCAGGGCTTCCGGCAAGGCCGCACCCCCCACCCACACCACCGCCAACTGCCGCAACCAGGCGCGGGCATTGGGATCGGCCATCAGGCGCGCCAGCTGGGTGGGCACCAGGGAGATCAGCGCCGGCTGGCCGGGTGGCAAGGGAACCGCCTCGGCCAGGGCGTTGGGCTGACGCATCAAGGCCGGAGCCAAGATCCGATGGATTGCCCCCCACGAACGGGCACGCACGAAAGGCAACAAGCCACTGACGTGGTGCAGCGGCAGGGGATTGAGATGGAGGCATCGGGCTGGATCCAGGCCCTGGCCCACCAACCAATCGGCCGTGGCCGCCGCCGAGGCCTGCAGGTGGCGAAGCGGCTGAAGGCACCAACGCCGGCCGCCCGTACTGCCGCCACTACCCACCACCACCGCCGGCCCCCAGGTCGCGGCCAGGGCCTGGAGCGCGCCAGCGCTGGGCTGGGGCTGATCGTGTGCCGGCTGGGCTGATGCCGCCTGGGGCGGTGCGATCAGCACCACCTGCCCCTGCTGCCAGGCCGCCTCCAGGGCCGTGTCATCCAGCCCGAATGCATCCAGCCCGATTGGGGTTTGGAAAGCGCTCATGCCGCCGCCTGCCACACCAGCCAAGGATCAACGCTGAACAAATCCCCCTGGGGACACCAGCCCGGCGCCAAGCCAGGGGCTGTGGGCGTGGGCCCCTGGGCCTGCAAGGCGGCCAGATGGTGCACCCAGCGGCAGCCGATGCCCGTTTCCAGCGCCGTGCTCACCATCCAATGGGGCTGGCCGGCCTGCAGGGCGGCCAGCAGGGGCCGGGGATCACCCTCCAGCAACGGGCGGCGCACCTGCCAGCCGCGCCACCGCGCCCGCAGGGACGGATCGGCCCGCAGCGATTCATCCAGGGCCACCGGCACCCGGACCGCCAGGGCTTCCAAGCCCGCCTGATCGGCCGGATCGAGCGGTTGCTCCAGCCATTCGAGCCGGGGATCACCTGCCAGGCGCTCGGCCCAGAGCGCTGCGGTGGGGCGATCCCAGCCGCCATTGGCATCAAGCCGCAGCCTGGCCCCCTGCGGCAACGCATCCAACAACCTCTCCAGCAGCTCCAGCTCCTGCGCGGCGGGCAACGCCGCCACCTTCCACTTGAAGGCTGGTGGCGCAAGCGCCTGATCACGCAGCTGGCCCAGCGCCTCCAGGGCCGCAGCCCCCGCGGGCAGCAGCCAGGCCGAGGGCGGCGGCGCCAACCAACCCCTGCCGGCCGGGCTGCCTTTGCCATCAAGCTCCGCCAGGGCCGCCCCCAGGGCAAAGGCCACCGGCGCAGGCCATCCAGAAATCCGGCTTTCCAGCTGGTGGCGCTCGAGTTCGGGGGGCAGCTCCTGCAGCAGGCAAGCCACCTCGGGGTAGGCCGCGTCCAAGGGCGCCACCTCTCCCCAACCCAGACAGCCACCTGCAGCCTCCAGACGCAGCAGCCACCCGCGGCGTTCGTGCAAGGCCCCATGGGCCGTGACCATGGCCTGGGGCAGGGAAAACTGGAAGGGTCGCCAGTGCAGGCGCAACAGAGACTCCGGCACGGCCCTTAAGCCGCCCCCCCCAGCCAGGGGTCAAGCACCGGCCCCAGGGCCAAGCCCGCGGCCAGGCCCAACCCATTGAGGGCCTGGAAGCGCAGGGCCAGAAACTTGCTGCCGATGATCCGCTCGGGCTCGCGATGGTGCTGGCGCAACAGGGCGATCAGCTGCTGGGCAAAGGGCAAGCCAATCACCCCAAGCAGGGCCGTGGGCGGCCATTGGCCGGCGAGCACGGGCGCCCACTCGAGGGCCAGCGTTAAGGCCACAAACCAGGGCACCGCCGCGGCTGCCGCGCCCGTACCGAGCCGCACCACCGGGGATCGCTTGCCGTGGGCAGCGTCGTCATCCACCTGGTGGAAGTGGGAGCAAAACAGCACCAAGGTGGTGGCCACGGCCGGCCCTGCGCCCAGCTCCAGGGCCGTTCGCCAGGGGATGGCCGTGGCAGCCGGCTGAAATGGGGCCAGGGCCAGCAGGCCAGCGGCGGTGGCCAAGGGGCCAAACGCCAGCCAGCACAGGGGTTCCCCGAGGCCCCAGTAGCCCAGGCGAAACGGGGGCCCCTGGTAGAGGTAACCCACGCCGCAGCAGGCCAACACCAGGGCCAAAACCGCCGGCGAGCTGCGCACAGCCACCAACGCCATCAGGGCCAGGCCCAGCAGCAAGCAGCCATTGGCGAGATGGGCCACCCGATCACGGCGACCGGTGAGGTTCACCACCGAATGGGGTTTGCCGGTGTCATCCACCCCCGTATCGGCATCGAAGACATCGTTGGCCAGGTTTTCCCAGGCCAGCAGCAGGATGGCCGCAAGCAAAAACACCAGCAGCTGATCCAGACGCAGGGGCTGCTGCTGCCCCAGGCGCCAACCGGCCGCCAACAACACCGGCATCACGGCCACGGCATACATGGGCCATTTGATCGCCGCTTTCCACAGCTGGCGGCGATCGGGCTTGGTGGCGTAACGGCTTGCGACGACCTCAGGCTCAGGCATGGGTGCCGGCAGCAGCAGCGCAGGGAAGACCCATACATTTGAGCAGCTCTTCGCCTTGGCCCACGGCCCTTTCTGGTGCAGGCCCCCCATTCCTTCACCGAATTACTGGCTCTGGCGAGCGATAGCGCCCGCCAGCTGGACGATGACGGCGTGTTGAGCCTGGCCGTTCCCCTGGCCGGTGGCGACCCGATGGCGCTGCTGCCGGAGCTCCCAACAGGCGACGGGTTTCGCTTCCTCTGGGATGGGGCCCCAGGGCTGTGCCTGGCCGCCAGCGGGCGCTGCAACAGCCTGGAGCTGAGTGGGCCCAGGCGGTTTGAACTGGCCCAGCGCTTTGCCAGCGCGAGCCTCAGCCGGCTGAGCACACCCCGAAGCTGTCCGCCCCTGGCGAGGCCCCGGGTGCTGTTGGCGTTTGGCTTTTTTGATGCACCGCTCGAAGCGAGCAACACCGCCATTCCCGGGGTGCAGGCCGTGCTGCCCCGCTGGCAGCTGAGCCGCCAGGGACAGCATGGCTGGCTGAGGCTGCAAAGCACCCTGGGCGGTGGGGTCACCCCCCGCAGCCTGGCCGAAGAACTGTGGGACCAGGCCCAGGCCCTGATGGCCGCCAGCCATCACCTACCAAACGGCCGCCCAGCCCAGCTCTGCCACAGCAGCCTGTGGGAACACGGCTACCGCTCGGCCGTGGAGCAGGCGCTGCATCTGGTGGAAGAGGAAGCGCTGCAAAAGCTGGTGCTCGCCGTGCGCCAGGAGCTCCGTCTGGATCACGCCATCGACCCGGTGGCCCTCTTGGCCCCCCTGCGCAAGCACCAAAGCGGCAGCTGCCGCTTCCTGTGGCAACGCGGAGCCGGCTCGGCCCTGATCGGCGCCTCTCCCGAACGGTTGCTCACGGTGCGCCAAGGGCAACTGCGCAGCGATGCCCTGGCGGGCACCACCCCCTGCGGCCCAGGCGCCAGCGCCCTGCTGCAGTCCAGCAAAGACCGCCATGAACATGAACTCGTGGTCGACACGATCACCGCGGTGT
>JBEDHM010000218.1:0-2593 GCA_041174105.1 Cyanobacteriota bacterium
GCAGCTGGCCCAGCACCCCGCCCGTCCCTACCTGCTGGTGGACGCGGCCCAATCGCTCGGCAGCATCCCGGTGGCTGAGGCGGCCGCAGCCGCCGACATCTATGCCTGCACGGGCCACAAGTGGTGCTGCGGACCCGAAGGCCTGGGCGCGGTGGCCCTGTCTGAGCGGGTGCTGGCGGAGGGGCAACCCACCCTGATTGGCTGGCGCAGCCTCAGCCAGGAAAACCAGGCCAGCAGCAGCTTCCACCCCGACGCCCGTCGCTTTGAGGTGGCCACCTCCTGCATTCCCCTGTTCGCCGGGCTGCACCGTTCCCTTGAACTACTGGAGGCTGAAGGCACCAGCGAAACCCGCCACGCCACCATCACCCGCTTGAGCCGCGAGCTTTGGGCAGGCCTGCAGGCGCTACCGGGAGCCCAACCGCTCCTGCAGACCCCACCGCCGGCCGGCCTGGTGAGCTTCACCCTGGAGGGCCATCAGCCAGAAGCGGTGGTGAAAGAGCTTGGCGCCAAAGGCATCTGGCTGCGCAGCCTGGAGCAGCCCCATTGCCTGCGGGCCTGCACCCACATCAGCACCACCAGCCTCGAGATTGGCCGCTTGCTCGAGGCTCTCCAGGGCCTGGCTTAGGCCTGGGCATCAGCCCTGCTGCAAGCGCAGCCGCAGGGCTTTTTCAGCCTCTTCGCGGTCGTCGAAGTGGATCTTGGTGGTGCCAAGAATCTGGTAATCCTCGTGGCCCTTCCCGGCGATGAGCACCAAATCGGTGGGTGCGGCGGCGGCAATGGCAGCCGCAATCGCCCGAGCCCGATCGGCCTCCACCACCAGGGCGGTGCCGGCAGGGATACCGGCCACCACATCGGTAAGGATCTGGGCCGGATCTTCGGTGCGGGGGTTGTCGGAGGTCACCACCACCTGATCGGCCAGGCGGGCCGCAATCGCCCCCATCTGGGGCCGCTTGGTGCGGTCGCGGTCGCCCCCGCAGCCAAACACACACACCAACTGACCGCCGGTGAAGGGCCGACAGGCCGCCAGGGCACTCTCCAAGCCGTCGGGGGTGTGGGCGTAATCCACCACCACCGCCGGCAGGGCTTGCGGATCGGCCCCCACAGCCACCCGCTCCATCCGGCCTGGCACCCCTTGAAAGGTGGCCAAACCGGCCAGCAGCTGCGGCAGGGGCACCCCCTGCTGGAGCAGGGCACCCACGGCCTGCAGCAGGTTCATCAGGTTGAAGCGGCCCACCAAGGGGGAGCGAAAGGCCCCCTGCCCCATCGGGCTCACCAGGGTGCCGGCCATGCCACTGGGGGAGAGTTCGAGATCTCGGATGTGCAGATCGGCTGTGGGGTCATCGAGGCAGCTGCGCCAACACTGCGAGCCCAGGTGGGGCTTGAGGCGCTCGAGCAGTTGGCGCCCCCAGGGGTCATCGCCATTGACCACCGCTGCTGCGTTCCCGCCTCCCCGCGCCAGCAGGGGCGCCTCAAACAACTGAGCCTTGGCCTCGAAGTAGGCCTGCATCGAGGGGTGGTAGTCGAGGTGGTCTTGGGTGAGGTTGGTGAACACGGCCCCCGCGAACTGACACCCCGCCGCCCGGTGTTGGTCGAGGGCATGGGAGCTCACCTCCATGGCGCCCACAACGGTCCCAGCCTCCACGGCCTGGGCCAATTGCGCCTGCAGCACGTCGGCAAAGGCGGTGGTGTGTTGGGCCGTCACGCTGTGACCGGGCCAGCGGTTCACCAACGTGCCAAACAGGGCCGCTGGCCGCCCCGCCTCAGCAGCCAGATGTTCGATCAGATGGGTGGTGGTGGTTTTGCCATTGGTGCCCGTCACCCCGATCAGGGCCATGCGTTGGCTGGGGTGACTCCAAAACGCAGCCGCCAGCTCACCGGCCCACTGGGCCACCGGATCGCTCAGCACCAGCACCGGATCACCCGGAGCCGGGGGCTGGGCCTGGGCCGCCGCTGCACTGATTAGGGCTGCCGTCGCTCCCGCCTGCAGGGCCTCGGGCCAGAAGCGGCCCCCATCCACCTGGGTGCCAGGCAGCCCCACAAACAGGGTGCCCGCGCCCACCCGCCTGGAGTCGCAACTGAGGCCCGTGAGCTCACCATTGGGCAACTCCGCCGGCACCTCCAAACCCACCTGGCGCAGGAGCGGATGGAGCATCAGGGCCATACCCAGTCCAACAACGTGGCGCCTTTCTAAGCGTGCTGGCCAGGAAAACCGTTCTTCTGCAACCAAACCGCCAGCCCATCTCCGCTCAACCGGGGCGGCACCCGAGGCAGCTCGTGCCAGGCGCCCTGGGCCTGGCTGGTTGCCGTGGTGGGGCCAGCCCCGGTCGCCACCGCAACCGCCAACACCGGCACCTCCAGGCCATAGCGGGCCTGCAGAGCCGGATCGGCGTCCACATCCAGGAGCTGGATCTGGGGGGGCGGATTCAGGGCCCGCAGTTTTTCCTCCAAGCCCTCACACAGGCAGCACCCCTGACGGGTGAACAGCAGCAACTCCCTTGAGGCCCCATTTGGCACCACTGGATCAGCCATCAATCGGGCACCGGGTCGCAGCCGCAGGGCGTGAACGGATGGCAGCGCAACAGGCGCTTGAGGG
>JBEDHM010000219.1:0-6211 GCA_041174105.1 Cyanobacteriota bacterium
GGCCGGGGCCGGTCTGGGCTTCCTATTGCTCGCAGCGGTGGTGCTGCGTCCCAAGCCCCCAGTTCAGCCCTTGCCCAAGCCCCAGCCCGCCCAACGGGTCCTGGTGGAACCCGTCTCGGCCCTCGGGCGATTGGAACCGGCTGGCGATGTGCGCAAGCTCGCCGCCCCCTTGTCGTCTTTTGGCAGTAGCCCCAGGCTGACCAACTTGCTTGTGCAGGAGGGCGACACCGTGCGCCAAGGCCAGCTGCTGGCCACCTTTGATAGCCGTCCGGGTTTGCTGGCGGATCAGGCCTTGCTGGAGACCCGGCGCGTCAACATCACCGCCCAATTGCGCTTGCTCGAGCGGGATACCAGTCGCTATCGCCGTTTGGCCAAAAGCGGCGCCACCCCCACGGGCGATCTTGATAACCGCGAAATCAAGTTGATTGATCTGCGGGGCCAGCTGGCCCAGGTGCAGGCCCAGCTGGTGAAGCTGCGCACGGATCTGGTGCTCAGCGAATTGCGCTCTCCGATCAATGGCACGGTGCTGCGGATCCTGGCCCGCACGGGGGAACGGCCCGGCAATGACGGCATCCTGGAACTCGGTGCCACCGATCAGATGCAGGCGGTGGCAGAGGTCTACGAAAGCGACATCGGCCGGGTGCGTCCTGGCCAAACCGTCAGCTTGATCAGTGAAAACGGTGGATTCGCTGGCACGCTCCATGGCCAGGTGATTCGGATCACCCCCCAAGTTCGTCAACGGCAAGTGCTCTCCACCGATCCCACCGGTGATGCCGATGCCCGGGTGGTGGAGGTGCGCCTGGCTCTCGATCCCCAAGATGCCGCCAAGGTGCGCCAGCTTGCGGGCCTGAAGGTGATTGCCCGCTTCCAGCCGTGAGGCCCCTGACCCGCTTGGCTCAATGGCTTCAAAGCCTGTGGGCTGCGCGCCGGATCCCGCTTGCTTTGTTGTTGCTCACCCGTCAGCCGGTGCGGCTGGCCGTGGCCCTGGCGGGGATCAGCTTTGCCGGCATTTTGATGTTCATGCAGCTGGGATTTCGCGACGGCCTGTTTGATGCCAGCGTCACCATTCACCGGCTGTTCGACACCGACTTGGTTTTGATCAGCCCCCGCTCCAGCAGTTCGGTGAGCATGGCGGGCTTCCCCCGCCGCCGACTGGTGCAGGCCATGGCCGATCCTGCCGTGGCAGGCATCACACCGGTGCACTGGAATTTGCTCCTGTGGCGCAATCCCCAGAACCGCTCCACCCGCTCGATTCTGGCCCTGGGCTTCGAACCCAGTGATCCGTTATTCACCGACCCCAGCCTGGCCGCCAAGGCCGCCCTGCTGCGCCAAAGGGGACGGGTGCTCTTCGATCAGGAATCGCGGGCTGAATTTGGCCCGGTGGCCCAATGGTTCAAGGCTGGCCGCACCGTGGAGAGTGAGATTTCCGGTAAGCGGATCCGGGTGGCGGGCCTGGTGAGCCTGGGAACCTCCTTTGGGGCCGATGGCAATTTGCTGACCAGCAGCGAAACCTATCTCTCCCTCCTGCCCAACACCCCTCCCGGCAGCATTGAGGTGGGCTTGATCCGACTCAATCCCGGGGCCGATCCCCAGGCCACCATCCAGCGGCTGAAGGATGCGCTGCCGAATGACGTGACGGTGCTTAGCAAGCAGGGCTTCATTGATTTCGAGCAGAACTACTGGCGCACAAGCACTTCGATTGGCTTCATCTTCACCCTCGGGGCCGCCATGGGTTTCGTGGTGGGGTGCGTGATCGTCTACCAGGTGCTCTATTCCGATGTGAGTGATCACCTGCCCGAGTACGCCACCTTGATGGCCATGGGCTACCCGCTCACCAGCCTGCTCGGGGTGGTGGCTCGGGAGGGGTTGCTGCTAGCCACCTTTGGCTATCTGCCGGCCTACGCCGCCGGGCAGGGGCTGTATTGGTTGGTTCGCAGTGCCACCAAATTGCCCGTCGGCATGGACACCACCCGGGCTGTGACCGTGTTCACCATGATTTTGGTGATGTGTATGGGCTCAGCTGCCCTGGCCATGCGGCGCCTAGCGGATGCTGATCCGGCGGAGATTTTTTGAACCACTCCCCCCACCACGGACGTTCGATGGCCGTCGAGGTACGCGGCCTGCAGCACTGGTTCGGTGCGGGCGCTAACCGGCGACAGGTGCTCCAGGGCATCGATTGCAGCGTTGCCGCTGGTGAAGTGGTGCTGCTCACCGGACCCTCCGGTTGCGGTAAGACCACCCTGCTCACCTTGGTGGGTGCCCTACGCCAGGTGCAGCAAGGGTCGGTGCGAATTTTTGAGCAGGAATTGCTCGGAGCAAGCCGCAGCACGCGCCAGCAGTTGCGGCGCCGCATCGGCATGATTTTTCAGGGGCACAATTTGCTCCGCTGCCTCACCGCTGAACAAAACGTGCAAATGGGGGCGGATCTGCTGCCCGAGATGGGCTACCGGGCCCGCCGCGATCAGGCCCGTGAATGGCTGCGGGCGGTGGGGCTGGGCAACCATCTGGGCCAGCTCCCCCATGATCTTTCTGGCGGTCAGAAGCAACGGGTTGCGATTGCCAGAGCTTTGGCGGCCAGGCCCCAGTTGCTCTTGGCCGATGAGCCCACCGCCGCGCTCGATAGCCAAACCGGTCGCGAGGTGGTGGATTTGATCAAGGGACTGGCCCAGCAACAGGGTTGTGGGGTGTTGATGGTGACCCACGATCCCCGCATCCTCGACATCGCCGATCGTTTGGTGCGGATGGAAGATGGCCGGCTGCTCAACGACACGCCCTGAGCCCTTGCCGGTGATCCAACGGGGGAACCCCATTGGGTAGGGTGGGTGTTCGCCTCACTCTTTAAGAACGCCGCACGCATGGCCAAGCGCAGAAATCTCAAGAAGGAAAAGCAGGAGCGGAACCGCGCCTACGCCCGCAAATTCAAGAAGCGCAAGCTGCGTAACGATGGTCGTGGTGAAGGTGCAGGCAATGGCGTCACCGGTACCGCCAACAACGGTGGCGCTGCCGACTGATTTTCAACGCACCATTGGCCATCACCGGCTGCATGCTGTGGCAAAGGGATCCTGCGGGATCCCTTTTTTATGGCTTTCAGCCGATTGGCGTTTTGATTGAGCCGTCCGTTCCTTGCGTTCAACCCGTGCAGCCATGTGGATCAGCGTTGTTATCCCCACGTACAACCGGCTGCCGATTCTTCAGAAATGCCTGAGGGCCCTGGAGGCCCAGCAGCTGGATGACCCCCTCGAGGGATTTGAAGTGGTGCTGGTTGATGACGGCTCCACCGACGACACCCTGGCCTGGATCCTCGCCCATGCCGCAGCCTTGCCCCATGTGCGTCTGATTCAGCAGAGCCATGGCGGCCCTGCCCAAGGACGCAACCGGGGGGTGGCCGAGGCCAACGGCGACGTGATTGTGTTTATCGACAGCGATCTGGTGGTGACACCGGATTTTCTGGTGGCCCATGCCCGGGCCCTGGAGCGCCAGTGGCAGCAGATGGGGGATCGGCGCTGTTTCACCTATGGCGCCGTGATCAATACCGCCAATTTCGAGGATCCCACCAGCGAACCCCACAAACTGCGGGATCTTTCATGGGCTTATTTCGCCACGGGCAATGTGGCGATCGATCGCCGCGTGCTCGAGACGGCCGGATTGTTTGACACCCGCTTCCATCTCTATGGCTGGGAGGATCTGGAGCTGGGCGAACGGCTGCGCCGCCTTGGGGTTGTGTTGGTGCGCTGCCCCGAGGCCGTGGGTTACCACTGGCATCCGCCGTTGAGCCTGGAGCAAATACCCGACCTGATCCGGGTGGAGCAGGAGCGTGCAGCGATGGGGCTGGTGTTCTTCCGGAAGCACCCCACCCGGCGGGTGCGCTTCATCATTCAGTACACCCGTTTGCATTGGCTGCTTTGGGAACTGCTCACCTTGGGCGGCTTGCTCAATGAACGCAGCCTCAAGCCCCTGCTGGGGTGGTTGATTCGCCACGGGCAAGCGTCATGGGCGATGGAGCTCCTGCGGCTTCCGCTCAACCGCCTTGGCGTCAGGGCCCTTTACCGCCAGGCCCAGACCGCCGTTTGGTAGTTTGGGCGGGTCCCTACACACCGCACACCTGCGTGTTTCGGGTGACTTGAACGACCAGCGTTGGTCCCGGAGCTTGTCTCCTGCAGGCCCCTTCCGGGGTCTGGCTAACAGATCAACGCCCTTTCAGTCCCTGGCAGGTGGAGGCAAACCCGAAACCCAACCTCAATGGCTGTTGTCACTCTCGCCGAAATGATGGAGGCGGGTGCCCACTTTGGGCACCAAACCCGCCGCTGGAACCCCAAGATGTCGCGCTACATCTATTGCGCGCGCAACGGAGTTCACATTATTGACCTCGTGCAGACCGCCGTCTGCATGAACAATGCGTACAAATGGACCCGCAGTGCAGCCCGCAGCGGCAAGCGGTTTCTGTTTGTGGGCACCAAGAAACAAGCTTCTGAGGTGATTGCCCAGGAGGCAACCCGCTGTGGAGCCGCCTACGTGAACCAGCGTTGGTTGGGCGGCATGCTCACCAACTGGACCACGATGCGCGCCCGGATCGACCGCCTCAAGGACCTGGAGCGCATGGAAAGCTCCGGTGCTATCGCGATGCGGCCGAAAAAGGAAGCAGCAGTGCTGCGCCGTGAACTCGAGCGCCTGCAGAAATACCTCGGGGGCCTGAAAAACATGCGCCGGCTGCCCGATGTGGTGGTGCTGGTGGACCAGCGGCGCGAGACCAACGCCGTGCTCGAGGCTCGCAAGCTCGACATTCCCCTGGTGTCGATGCTGGATACCAACTGCGATCCCGACCTCTGCGACGTGCCCATCCCCTGCAACGACGACGCCGTGCGTTCGGTGCAGCTCGTGCTGGGTCGCCTGGCCGATGCGATCAACGAAGGGCGCCATGGCGCCAACGACCAAGGCCGCGACGACGAGGGCTGAGTTCGCGTTGGTTGGTGTGGGGGGCAGTACCTGATCAGGATCTGCCCCCCACCCTCCAGTAGCAATCCATAGCCCCACAGTGGGCTGCGTTTGGCATCTGCCCTGCTCCCCTTTGGTTTCAATCCGTTCCACCCCTAACCCCGACCATGGCTGAGATTTCGGCAAAGCTCGTTAAAGAACTCCGCGACAAGACCGGCGCGGGAATGATGGATTGCAAAAAAGCCCTCGCCGAGACGGGTGGAGACTCCACCAAAGCGATCGAATGGCTGCGGCAGAAGGGCATTGCCACCGCCGAGAAGAAAGCCGGCCGCACCGCGGCTGAAGGCGCCATTGGCAGCTACATCCACACCGGTGCCCGGGTGGGCGTGTTGGTGGAAGTGAACTGTGAAACCGATTTTGTGGCCCGCGGAGAGGCGTTCCAGGAACTGCTGCGCAACGTGGCGATGCAGATCGCTGCCTGCCCAAGCGTTGAGTACGTCTCTGTTGATGAGATTCCCGCCGAGGTGGCAGAACGGGAAAAGCAGATCGAAATGGGCCGTGACGACCTGGCCGGCAAGCCCGAGCAGATGAAGGTGAAAATTGTGGAAGGCCGGATTGGCAAACGGCTCAAGGAATTGGCCCTGCTCGATCAGCCCTACATCAAAGACAGCACCATGACCGTGTCGGAGCTGGTCAAACAGGTGGCAGGCAAGGCCGGCGAAAACATCCAAGTGCGTCGCTTTACCCGTTTCACCCTGGGTGAGGGCATCGAAGTGGAGAAAGCCGATTTCGCCGCTGAAGTGGCTGCCATGGGCGGCGCTGCTTGAGGTCATTGGCCCCCAGGCGCCAATCTCCCAACGGTTGATCCGGTGGATCTTCTCGCCGATCTGAACCATCAACTGGAGCAACAACGCTCCCAGTTGGCGAGCTCGAATCCCGAGCTCTATCGCCACCTGGCCCTCTACCTGCAGGTGTTACGCGCAGGCTTGCTGAATGCTGTTCAGCAGGCCTGTTTTCATTTGGCCACCGAGCGTTACCCCCAGCGCTATGGGGGCCTGGAACCAACCCAACGGCGCCGCCTGCATCAGCGCCTCGTGAATCTGGTGGCACGCACCAGCAGTTTGCTCACTGTTGAGCAGTTGGCCCAGTTGGCTGGCCAGCTGGAGAAGGAGCGCCGCAGCGAGCTCCAGGCAGGCCGTCGTCGTTTGCTGGCGGCGTTTGAATCGGCAGCCCAGGAAGAGCCGTCGTCCGATGGATCCTCCCATGCGGCCAGGGCTCC
>JBEDHM010000220.1:0-2777 GCA_041174105.1 Cyanobacteriota bacterium
AATGGCGCTGCAGCCTCGTGCCCAGCGAGGGGCTGGCGATTGGGGCCATCGCGGGGGCCCGGGTGGTGCTCAATGCCTCCGAACTGGCCCTGCTGCAACGGCTGCTCAGGCCCCATCTCCCGCGCCGACGGGATGGGGAGTTGATGGGACCTGAGGCGGTGTGGCTGCACCTGCTCGATCTGGTGGAGACCTGGTGCGGGGAGCATCTGGGCCGCAGACCCAGGGCGTTCAAGCTGCTGCGAACGGGCTTTGGAGCATCATGAACAGCCACCAGCGACGCACCAGCCCTTGAGCGGCCCACCAGCCTCCACCGGATTGCAGGGCGTGCTGGCCCTACCGGAATTCCGCAAGCTCTGGCTGGGGCAATTGTTCAGCGAGCTGGCTGACAAGTTATACATCGTGTTGATGGTGTTTCTGATAGCCCAGTTCTGGGTGAGCAGTGCACCGCCCAGCAGCGGGGCCATCGCCGAAGCAGCCGGGGCGTTCAACTTCGAGCTCGAAAGCCGGGCCCAGCTGATCACGCTGTTGGCCACCGGTATCTACGTGGCCAACACCATTCCGGCAATGGTGTTGGGCCTGGTGGCCGGGGTGTGGGCCGATCGCTGGCCCAAGCGCAACGTGATGGTGGCCTCCAACGCCTTGCGCGCCGGCCTGGTCCTGCTGATTCCCCTCTGCCTGCTGGATGGGCCCCAGTGGCTGGGGCTGAGCTGGGGCTATTGGGCCCTGCTGGTGATCACCTTCTGCGAATCAGTGCTGACCCAGTTTTTCGCGCCCGCCGAGCAGGCGGCGATTCCGATGCTGGTGCCGCCACGCCAGCTCCTGGCGGCGAATTCCCTCTATCAGGCCACCAGCATGGGGGCCACGATTGTGGGGTTTGCCCTGGGCGACCCCATCCTGCGGCTGCTCCAACACCTGCTGGCCCGGATCGGGATGCACGACGGGGAATTTGTGCTGCTCCCCATCTGCTACGGGATTGCGGCCCTCTCGATCGCCTCCATCCGGGTCAAGGAGCCGCCAAAAGACAGCCAGGGAAGCGGCATCTGGCAGGAAATCGGCGAAGGGCTCCAGGTGCTCCGCCACGTGGCCAGTGTGCGCAGCGCCATGGTGCAACTGGTTCTGCTGTACAGCATCCTGGCGGCCCTTTACGTGCTCGCGATCAGCCTGGCCTCGGCCATCCAGGGGCTGGGGCCTACCCAATTCGGCATCCTGCTGGCCATGAGTGGCCTGGGCCTGGCCCTTGGGGCTGTGGCGGTGGCCCAACTTGGCCATGGCCTCAATCGCCGCATCCTCGCCTCCGCAGGCCTGGGCACCATCGCCTGGAGCCTGGTGCTTTTGGGCCAAATGCGCGGCAATTTGGTGCTCACCCTGGCGCTCTGCGCCCTGTTGGGCGTGGGGGCGGCCCTGCTGGCGATCCCCGCCCAAACCACCATCCAGGAAGACACCCCAGAAGCCTCGCGGGGCAAAGTCTTTGGCCTCCAGAACAACCTGATCAACATCGCCCTCAGCCTGCCCTTGGTGCTGGCGGGCACGGTGGTGAGCCGCTACGGACTCCTGCCGGTGCTCTGGGTGCTGGCGGCGATTGCCCTGGCGGCTGCCCTGCTGGAGAGACCCTGGCGCCGCTGTTAGCTTGGGCTTCCGGATGCTCAAGCCCTGGTGGCCCACATTGCCTGGCTAGGCAAGAAATCACCCTTCTGCGGCAACGTCACCTACGGCCTGAGCACCACCCATGCCCTGCGCCAGCGCGGTCATGGCATCAGTTTCATCCATTTCGACACCCCCGCCTTCGAGCCTGCCAGCTTTCGGATGGCCGAAACCCTGTCCAGTGATGGACCGGAAGTGGCCCTGCCCTACCTGGTGAAGTCGCAGGTTTACACGATCCCCTCACCGGGCGCCCAACGGGAACTGCGCGAATCCCTGGAGCGGCTGAAGCCCGATCTGGTGCACGCCAGCCTCACCCTGTCACCGTTGGATTTTCGGCTGCCGGACCTTTGCCAGCAGCTGGGCGTGCCCCTGGTGGCCACCTTCCACCCCGCCTTCGACGCCAGCCTGCGCAACATCACGGCCGGCACCCAGCAACTCACCTACCAGCTCTACGCCCCGGCCCTGGCCAAATTTGACCGGGTGATTGTGTTCTCCGAACTCCAAGCCGAGGTGCTGATCCGCCTGGGGGTGCGGGCCGATCGCCTGGCCGTGATCCCCAATGGCGTCGACACCGACACCTGGAAACCGGCCGCAACCCTGCCCAGCGCCGACCTAGCCCAGCTGCAACAGCGCTTCGCCGGTCGAAGGGTGTTTCTCTATATGGGCCGGGTGGCCACCGAAAAAAACGTGGAGGCCCTGCTGAAGGCCTGGCGACTGGTGCGCCCCGCCGGCTGTGTGCTGTTGATCGTGGGCGATGGCCCCCTGCGCAGTTCCCTGCAAGCCAACGACGAAGAACGGGATGTGGTTTGGTGGGGCTACGAACCACGGCTGGAGATGCGGGTCGCCCTGCAGCAGTTGGCTGAGGTGTTCCTGTTGCCCTCCCTGGTGGAAGGGCTGTCGCTGGCGCTGTTGGAGGCGATGGCCAGTGGTACGGCCTGTGTGGCAACCGATGCGGGTGCCGATGGGGAGGTGCTCGAAGGGGGCGCCGGGATCGTGATCAGCACCCAGGGGGTCACCACCCAGCTGCGCACCCTGCTGCCCGTGCTCCGCGACCAACCAGTGCTCACAGCTGAACTAGGCCGGCGCGCTCGCCAGCGGGCGCTCGAGCGCTACACACTGCAGGGCAACATCGATGC
>JBEDHM010000221.1:0-2550 GCA_041174105.1 Cyanobacteriota bacterium
CAGGATGTCGGCCCCAGGATTCAGATGGGCCAGGTAATCGGTGCTCACGCCGGTGCCACAGCCGGCGTCGAGGATCCGCCAGGGCCTGGGCGCGCCGGAGGGCCGGCTTGGCAAGACGCCGGCCACAAAGCCGTAGGCACTGTCCACGCACCAACGCCAGTTGTAGCCAGGTGGGGGGCCGTCCTGAAGGGGATCTCCGGGGTAGGGAAAACGGTCGTAGAAGGCGCTCACCACTGGGGTGGCGGCATCGCTCACAGTCACGGAAGCAGGGGCAGCCATGGGGCGAGCTTTTCATGGCTCACCCCCCGTTGGCAGGCCCGAACCAACCCCGCTGCAAACATTTGTTCATGGCGGCTCGAAGGGCCAGACCATCAGCCGTAACGTGGCCCAGCCCGGTTCGCTCTCGTCAATGACCGTGACCGCCAGCAGCGGCAGCACCAGGGTTGCTCCCCAGCGCTACGACACCCTGCCGCTCTCCAGCGTCCGTCAGGCGGAGCAACAGGACCGCTTCCCCGACGGTGGCGAGCTTCAAGGGCTCATCACCTTTTTCCAAAGCGGCCAAGTGCGGATTGAAGCCGCGCGCCGTCTCTCGGATAACGCCGAGTTCATCGTGGCCAAGGCCGCCAACCGGATTTTTGCCGGCGGCACCCCGCTCTCCTATCTCGATGCCCCTATCGGGGCATCGGCCCAGGCCGCACCCTCCCGCACCCAGCTGGCCTCCGATCAGGCCGCCTTCCAGCAATCGGTGCAAACCTTTGCCCAGGGCACTGGCAGCACCGGCGGCAACGTCTTTACCCGCCTGCTGGATGGCGCCGGTGGCGATGCCGATGTGCGCGTCGTGCTGCCCACCGGCTTCACGCCCATCGCGGTGGGCCGCTACGGCACCGACCGGATGAAAAAGTCGGTGCGCGACCTGGCCTGGTTCCTGCGCTACGTGGGCTATGCCCTTGTGGCCGGGGATCCCAGCATCCTCGCCGTGAACACCCGCGGCCTGCGGGATGTGCTCGAAAAGGCCTGCTCCCTGGCTGCCACCAATGTGGCCCTGCAGGAAATGCGCGCCGCCGGCGCCGGTCTGCTGAAGGACAACCCGGAAGCGCGCCAACTGGTGATCCAGTACTTCAACGTGCTGATCCAGGAACTCGCCGTTCCCACCCCCTCCAACCGCCAGCGGCTCGGCAGCCCTGAAAACCAAGGCCTGCAACTGCCTGCCACCTATGCCCTGGCAGCCGAAGGGGCCCAGCGCTTCAACATGAAGCCCGGCATGAGCGGTGGCCAGAAAGCCGAGGTGGTGCGGGCCGCCTACCGCCAGGTGTTCGAACGGGATATCGCCAAGGCCTATTCCCAGGTGGTGTGCCCCGTGGAGGCCACCCAGGTGCGCCAGGGTGACATCTCAATGCGGGAGTTCATCCGCGCCTTGGGCCACAGCAAGGAATACCGCCAGCAGTTCTACGGGCGCTTCTCCAACAGCCGCGCCGTGGAACTGGCCTTCCGCCACTTCCTAGGACGGGGCATCAGCTCCCGGGAAGAATTCACCCGCTACTTCGACATCGTCAGCGCCCAGGGCCTCAACGGCCTGGTGGATTCGCTGATCAACACCCAGGAATATGCCCGGGTCTTTGGCGAAGAGACCGTTCCCTACCTCCGTGACCTCGGCGAAGAGGCCCAAGAGAGCGCCGGCTGGGGATCCCATCGCAAACTCTTCCGCTACAGCGCACCGTTCGAGGGGGCACCGCAGTACGTCACCCTCTACGCCGCCTACCGCCATCCCTTCGCCGACCAGCACGTCTATGGCGGCAGCAATGACCCGCTCGCCCTCAACTACGGCGCGATCTTCCCGTCCAGCTCGGCCCTGGTGGCCACCCGTCCAGCGCCCTACGGCTACGACGCTCGCCGCATCCTGATCGGCAATGGGCTTGCCCAACCCGGCCAGATGAACACGGCCCAGTTCCGCAAGGCCAGCCCCCGGCGGGTGGGGCCAAAAGTGGTGCGCCTCCAACAAATTGCCACCGGCGGCGCCTCCGTTCCCCGCCGCGGCGGCCAGCCGAGTGTGCGAGGCACCGAAGCGAGCACCCAAGGGGTGATTCGGGCTGTTTACAACCAAATCCTGGGCAACACCGGCTATGCCGGTGAGCACACCAAGGTGGAGGAAATCAAACTCGAAAACGGCGACATCAGCCTGCGCGAGTTCGTGCGGCAGGTGGCCCGGTCCAACGCCTTCCGCCGCCGTTACTGGAGCGGTCTGTACATCACCAAGGCCATCGAGGTGATGCATCGCCGCATCCTCGGCCGACCCACCTTTGGCCGCTGGGAAATCAATGCCTACTTCGACACCGCCGCCCGCCAAGGGTTCTATGGCGTTGTCGACGCCATGCTCAACAGCCAGGAATACAACGAGGCCTTCGGCGAAGACACCGTTCCCTACGAGCGCTTCATCACCGCCGGGGATCGCAACGCCCGCCGTGTGCCCGGGCTCAAACGGGCCTTCCAGGCGGGTGATTACGCCGAGCCCGCTGGCCTGCGCCCAACGGTGCCCAGCCCCCAAGCGCTGAG
>JBEDHM010000222.1:0-4811 GCA_041174105.1 Cyanobacteriota bacterium
GGGATCCCCTCCGGCGGGAAGCCGTGGGTTGCGATCTCAGGCCCCGCCTGGATTGGTTGCGCCGCCAGGGCGCCAACGCACCCCAGCGCCAGCTGCAGCAGCAATGGCAGCGCCAGGTGGACAGCCTGCTGCAGGCAGCCCCCCCAGATTCGGCCGAGTTCAGGGCGAAACCCAAGACCCAAGACAACGAAACGGCCACGGCCGCTTTGCTGGTGAGTTGGGCCTATCCGGATCGGCTGGCCCTTGTCCGGCCAGGCAATCCTGAGCGATTTGTGATGCGGGGCGGGCGGGGAGCCCAACTGCACCCCAGTGATCCCCTGGTGGGCTGTGAAGCCCTGGCGATTGCCAGCGCCGATGGCCAGCTCAGCGATGCCCGCATCGCTCTGGCGCTACCAATGGCGCGCCAGGAGCTGAGGGCTCTAGCAGAGGCGGGAGCTGGCGATTGGCAGCAAACCGTGCTCTGGGATGGGGCCAGTCAACGGGTGCGCTGCGAACAGGTTCTGCGGCTCGGCGCCCTGGTGCTGGAGCAAAGGCCCTGGAGCGAGCCAGACCCCACCCTGGTGGCCCAGGCACTGGTGCAGGGCATCCAGGAGCGCGGCCTGGAGGTGTTGCCCTGGAGCGCCCCCAGCCGCCAGTTGCAGCAGCGGCTAGCGCTGGCCCACCGCCATCTGGGGGCACCTTGGCCCGATCGCCGGCCGGAGGCGATGCTGGCCACCCTGGCCGATTGGCTTGGTCCGCATCTTGATGGCCAGCGAACGCTGGAGGCCCTGAAATCGATCGACCTCAGCCAGGCCCTGTGGGGCGATGCCCCCTGGCAACTCAGGAGTGAGCTCGATCGCCTACTGCCGGTGGCCCTGCCCGTGCCCTCGGGCCGCGACGTGGCCTTGGATTACGCCAGCGGCGAGCCGGTGCTGGCGGTGAAATTGCAGGAGCTGTTTGGGGCAACCACCACCCCCACCGTGATGGACGGCCAACTGCCCGTAAGCGTGCATCTGCTCACTCCCGCAGCCCGGGTGGCTGCCATCACCCAAGATCTGGCCGGCTTTTGGGCCAGCAGCTACCAGGCCGTACGCCGCGACCTGCGCGGCCGCTATCCCAAACACCCCTGGCCAGACGACCCCACCCAGGCCATCGCCACTGGGCTGACCAAGGCCAGGCTGCAACAGCAAACAGACCCCTCTCCCCAGCCTGGCCCGGCTGCCCAGCGAGACCTCAAGGCCAGAGATGGCCGAAACCGAAATGGTGCAAACCCTCGATGATCCCGGCGCAGCCATGGCCATGGGCCAAGTAGGTGCGCGGAAGCCTGGGCAGCGCTGCTCGCAGGGCCGCTTCGGCATTGCCCACCATCACGCCAGCCAGGCCGGTTTCAAACATCGCCAGATCATTGAGGCTGTCGCCCGCGGTAACCACCCGATCCGGCGGCAGCTCCAGCAGCTCCAACAGCGCCAGCAAGGTGGAGCCCTTGTTCACGCCGGCGGGGAGCACATCGAGGTACTGGTTGTCGGAGAGCAGGCAGTCCACACCGTGCTGTTCGATCTCAGCGACCAGGCCATGGTCGAAGGTGTCCGGGTCGTAGTAGTAGGCCAACCGGCGGGTGGCACTGATCGGCTGGGGGGATAGCCCCTGGGTGCCTGCCAGTAGGGCCGCCACCGGTTCGTGCTTCCCCTGCCAGCGCCGTTCAATCGGATCCACCGCCAGGGGCAAGGGCGTGAGGCTGGTGCCGCAGGCCACCGTGCAGCCCACATCGCCGATCACCACGTGGGGAGCGCGCAGCCCAAGGGTCTCGTCCTGCACGAGCAATCGGTCAATCGAGGCCAGATCCCGACCCGTACAGAACACATGCAGCACCCGATGGCGCTCGCGGGCCAACCAGCCATAGAAGGCGCACCGCTGCTCCAAGCTGCCGCCGAGCAGGGTGCCATCAAGGTCGGTCACCAGCACCAGCTCCGGCTGCTCGGGCAACGGCGCTGAGAGCTGCTGGTGCAGGGCGGAACGCCCACCCTCAGGCGGGGAGTGGAGCATGGACGGGCCCGCAGGTGGGGTCATGCCTAGGGGGAGCGAGACTGGCTGTCAACAGCTTCTTGCAGCTTGGCCCGCTTTTACGTCAACAACCGCCGTGATGGCTCCAGGCTTCTCAGCAGTGCCCTGGTGATCACGGGCGCGGGCCTGGTGCGGATCGACCATCCGATCGGACGCGGGGTGGCCCTGGTGGCCGGGCTGGTCAGCCTCTATTGGTGGCTCTGCTACCGCCAACTCCAGTCGTGAGCTTCAGCAGCGACAGCTCTGCCATTCCCCGCTACAGCGTCAGCACGCTGAATCAGGCAATCGGCAGCTTGCTGGAGAGGGGCTTTGCCCCACGCTTTTTGCTCGATGCAACGGTCAGCCGGCCCCAGCAGAAAAAGGGCCACCTCTGGCTCACGCTCGTGGATGGGCAGGCGTCAGTGCCAGGGGTGGTGTGGGCGTCGCAGCTAGGCCGGCTCAGCTTTGTACCGGCGGAAGGCGACGGCGTGGTGGTGGTGGGCAAGCTCAACTTTTGGGCAAACCGTGCCTCGCTGTGCGTACAAGTCCTCGACGTGCGGCCCAGCCTCAGCAGCGTGCTGCGCCAATTCGAACGGGTGCGCGAGCGCCTGGAGCAGGAGGGCCTGCTCGATCCCCTGCGCCGCCGGCCCCTGCCCAGCGCTCCAGCGCGCATCGCGCTGCTCACAAGCGTGCCCAGCTCCGCCCTTGCGGACATGTTGCGCACCGCCGCGGAGCGCTGGCCGGCCACCCAGGTGATGGTGGTGCCCATTCCGGTGCAGGGAGCGGTCGAGAGCCAGATCTGTGCTGCCGTGGAGCGGGTGAGCCGCGAAGCCAAGGCGCTGGGCATCGAAGCCCTGGTGCTGGCCCGGGGCGGAGGCAGCCGGGAGGACCTGGCGGTGTTTGACGGCGAGGAGCTGGCCCGCTGCCTCGCCCAGTGCCCGGTGCCAGTGGTGAGTGGCCTGGGCCATGAAGATGACACCACGATTGCCGATCTGGTGGCCGACTACCGGGCCGCCACACCCACCGCAGCGCTCGTGGCCCTCTTGCCGGACCAGGCCATGGCGCGCCAAGGGCTCCTACAGATGCGCCGCCACCTGCAGCAGGTGATGCAACTGCAGTGGCAAGCCGCCCGCCGTCAGTTGCAGCAGCAGAAGGAGCGCCTCATGGCCCTGCACCCGCGCCTACTGGTAGAGCGGCATCGAGGATCTCTTGCCCTACAGCGGCAGCTGCTCGAGGCTCTCTCCCCCCAGCAGTGGCTCGCAAAGGGATTCAGCCTGGTGCGCGATGCACGCGGGCAGGTGGTGCGCTCCGTTGACCAGCTGGAGGTGGGGGCAACTCTGGTGGTGCACCTCAGCGATGGCACGGTGGAGAGCATGGTGCGCCAGATTCATCCAGCGGGCGATCGCCCCCAACCGTGAAACCAGCCACCGGATGCCAAGGGCCGCCAAAACCAAAACCAGCCAAAAGGCCGTAGAACCCACACCCGATCGGGCTGGCGATGGGACTGCCGACATCGCAGCAGATCTCAGCTACAACGAGGCCCGCGCAGCCCTGGAACTAGCGCTGGCGGAATTGCAATCCTCTGAGCTCGATGTGGAAGCCATGGCTGCCCTGTACCAACGGGCCCAGGCCTATGCCAACCGCTGCCAGGCCGTGCTCGATGCGGTGGAGCAGGAGGTACTGATGTGGGACCCCAGCGATCCAAGCAGTCAACCCGAGCGCTATCAACCATGACCCCAGCCTCGCCCCGCGAACCCCATTCAAAAGCGTTGTCTGTCGTTGGCGGCAGTCGGCCCCAGCCGTGGCTGCAATGGCTTTACCTGGGCCTGGCCGTAGCGGGCGCCGTGCTGCCATGGCTAGCCAACCTGGAGTTCATCCAGAGCTATGGGGCCAGCTTTGATCTGGGCCAATTTGTGCAGCTGGCCAATGCCAATCCAGCCGCCCAATCCCTATCGCGCGACCTGGCGATCGGCGCCACGGCAGTGGTGATTTGGATGGTGCAGGAAAGCCGCCGGCTCCAGATGCGTGGATTGGTGTGGGTGCTTCTTTGCTGCGTGAGCCTGGCCTTTGCCTGCGGGGCGCCCCTCTTTTTGTATCTGCGGGAGCGGCGACTTCGGGAGCTCTGGGAGCAACAGAATCAGACCTGATCTCAAGAATTAGGCAATAATCAAAATCAAGATTCAGGCATCGATCAAACGCACTCACTGATCAAAACGTGACCAGAACCTACACAGAAAGGAGCGCCTAAGTAGACTGATCAACATCCACAGCCTCCACATCCACCGTGGCGGTGCTGGCATCAAAAATTTCCGTTCTGCCCGCCGAACTGGAGCCCCTGGTCTTGGCTAGATCGCAGCCACATGCGGGGCAAACATCGAGTCCGGCGCTCATAAAGCCGCAAGCAGGACAGGGCTGAAGGCGACGCTGCAGCAGCTGCCAAGCCACAAAGCCGCCCACACCGAGCAGGACAGGCAACACAAGTAACAACAGGGTCAACCCCTCGGCGAGATCCAAAAACAAGCGACCCACCGTGCCGGGAGCCAGGAGCAGCAGGCCGGCCAAGGCGATCCACACCCAGGGAATCGGTCGTTGCATGCTGGAAAGCCAAGAAGCAGTGCCACCATCCTCCTCCCCCATTCAGCCAACGCAAGCGGCGCAACAGGTGCGGATGGCCCCCTCCCCCCGGCAACGTAGGCCCGATGCAGGCAACAAAAAAGCCACCCCTAGGGGTGGCTTTTTCTATTTCAGCTGATCATCTCTCAAAGACAATCAGCTAAACATTGAAAGATGAA
>JBEDHM010000223.1:0-3146 GCA_041174105.1 Cyanobacteriota bacterium
TTGAGGGTCGCGTCCGAGGGGGGAAGGCTGCAGTGGCGAGGTTCTGGCAGTCTGGGCGGATCGCCCGAGGGCTCGCTCAACTGGAGATGGCGCAACTGTCGGGCGAAGACCAGGCATTCCATCAGCGAGTTGCTGGCCAGGCGGTTGGCACCGTGCACCCCGGTGCAGGCCACTTCTCCCACCGCATAGAGGCCCGGCAGGCTGGTGCCCGCTTGAAGATCGGTGGCCACGCCCCCCATCCAGTAGTGGGCAGCAGGAGCTACCGGGATGGGCTCCCGGGTGGGCTCCAGGCCCAGTTCGCGGCAACGGCCCAGGATCGTGGGGAATTGCTGCTCCAGCCGCCCTTCTCCCACGGGCCGAAGATCGAGCCACAGGTGGTTAACCCCCTGGGCCTGCATCAGCCGGGCCAGGGCCCGGCTGACCTGGTCACGCGGCGCGAGATCACCCCCCGGCAGATCGCTCACCGGACTCTGCCCTGCGCCATCCAGCAGGCGAGCCCCTTCCCCACGAACAGCTTCTGAAATCAAAAACCGAGGCGCCCCAGGCAGCATCAGGGCCGTGGGATGGAATTGCACAAATTCCATATCCCGCAGTTCGGCGCCGGCTTGCCAGGCCATCACCACCCCATCGCCACTGGCCATGGGCGGATTGGTGGTGTGGTCAAACAGGTGACCGCCGCCGCCGGTCGCCAGCACCACGGCCCGGGCCCGGATCCAGCGAATCCTGCTCCCCTCCAGCACTTGCAGGCCCCGGCACTGGCCGTCGTCCACCCAAAGCTTGAGAGCCATCACCCCCTTGCGCTGCTCCAGGCCTGGGCGTTGCAGCACAGTCCGTTCCAGGGCATCCACCAGGGCGCCCCCGGTGCGGTCCTGGGCATGGAGCACGCGCCGGTGGCTATGGGCGGCTTCGAGGGTGGTGCTGAGGCCGGCGCCATGGCGATCAAACGCCATTCCCAGCTCAAGCAGTCGCTTCACGCAAACCGGGGCCTCATGCACCAGCAGCTCCACCGCTGGGCGATCACAGAGTCCCGCCCCCGCCTGAAGGGTGTCGTCGCGATGGCTGGCGAAGCTGTCCTCTGCGGCCGTCACCGCCGCAATGCCCCCCTGGGCCCAGCGACTGGCGGAGCGGGGCGCACTGTCTTTACTGAGCAGCAACACCCGCAGATCGGCCGGCAGTTCCAGGCAGGCCATCAGTCCGGCGGCGCCGCTGCCGACCACCACCACGTCCCACGGGCTTTCCCAACTACTGGCCATGGGGGGTGCCGTGCGGCGGCATGGGTCTGCAAGAAAAAAGCCGTCGGAAGGCTCCGACGGCTTTCAACGTGTGCCAGAGCTTAAGGGGGCGTGCGCTGGCAGTTAAGGATGGGTCAAGGCTCAGCGGTACTGCCCGTCGTTGATGCGGTCATCGCCCTCATTGAGAGCAATCGAGGCATCGGTCACCGTGAAGTTGTCTTTGTACTTGTTGAACAGCTCTTGCTGACGGGTGGTCAGATCGAGTTTGAGTACGTCGTCCACGCTGTTGTAAGGACCGCCCAGCACGATCTTGCCGGCCAGGGTGGGATACATCCCGGGGTAGTCCTGGAAGCGGCGCACAGAACAGTTGTTCAGATCCACCTTGCCGGCCCGTTCGGCAATTTTGTCGTCGGCCACATTGCGACGGTCGGAAGCGGCGAAGGCAGGGCTGGGAACCAGCAGGGTCACCAACAGACCCGCCAGCACGATTCCACTCATCAGCCAGGCAACCAGCCTTTTCATCACGAACTCCGTGGACGACGGGACTTGCGGTGGAAACCCCACCAGTTCAACGTTACAGACCAAAGTCGGCTTCCCTGGGGGGAGGGGCCCAGCCTTTTGCAGATCTTCAGATCAGGCCACTGAGCCGGGGAGCCGCCAGGGCCGCGAGCAGAAACAGGCCATCCACGGCCAGGGTGGTGGCCAGGGCAGCGCTGGTAATTCTCCCCACCTCGCCCTGGCGCCAGAGCCAGCGGCAGGCTTGGATCAGCAGAATCGCGCACCCTCCCACCAGCGCCAGGGCCTGGGGCTCCAGCACCCGCTGGGCGGCCGCTTGCAGGAGTAAGGGGGCGTCGCTGGCGTTGGCGCTAAGCACCTGGGGCCAAAGGGGCATCACCCCACTCAGGGCCATGGCCCCATCGGTGGCGGCGGTACCCAGTAAAGAGCCCAGGTAAAAGCCGCAGGCAGCTCTCCAGCGCCCCTGCAGCCCAGCGAGGGCCAGAGGCAAAGCAAAGGCTTCCAGGGGCAGGTGCCAGAGGGGATGGAGCCGGAACCAGCCCCAAAACAGGCAACCCCCGAGCCAGCTCCCGCAGAAACCCACCAGCAGGGCGCCAAGGGTGCGCTGGCGGGGCTGGGGCTGGTGGCCTAAGGCCAGACCAATCGCCAGCATCGGCACGGTGAACAGGGCCGCACTAAAGGGTGCCAGGCGCACCCACGGCGCCTGCAGAAACACCGGAAGCGTCACCAATAGTCCACTGGCTATGGCAACGCCCCAGCCGCCAGCCGGCTTGGTGCGCGCCAGGGGGCCCAGGAGCCAAGGTTCAGTTGCCAGCGAGGCTGGGCGGGCCCCAATCACAAGGGATGTGAAGAAAGTTGTCCAACCTTAAAGGGTGCCTTGGGGGCCTCCGCGTCTGGGGACGCCATAGGGTTGCGCTCTGTTGAGCAATCAGCGCGATGGTGGATCTGGCTGGGGCACCCGATGGGAGTGTTTGGCAGGCCTGCTGGCGTTATTTGGTGCTGGGCGCGGTGCAGGGCATCACGGAGTTTTTGCCGATCAGCAGCTCGGCCCATCTCAAGGTGGTGCCTGTTGTGCTCGGCTGGGGTGATCCGGGGGTGGCGGTTACGGCCACCATTCAGCTAGGCAGCATCGTGGCCGTGATCGCCTTCTTCTGGCGGGATCTGCAGCAGGTGGTTAGGGCCGTTGCTAAGGCCTGGCGCCAGGGCGATTGGAGTGCCCCCTCGGCCCGCTTGGGTGTGGCCATTGCCCTTGGAACCCTGCCGATTGTGGTGGTGGGCCTGGCGATCAAAAAATTCATTCCGGATTTCGACAACTCCCCCCTGCGCAGCTTGCAGGCGATTGCGGTGGTCTCGATGGTGATGGCCCTCCTTTTGGCGTTGGCCGAGCAGGTGGGCCGC
>JBEDHM010000224.1:0-4958 GCA_041174105.1 Cyanobacteriota bacterium
GAGGAAATTGAGCAGGCTCACCAAACCCACCAGCTCAAGCAACCCACCCACCAGGGGAATCTCGTTGATGGCATCGAGCGAAGCCCCGGTGATCTTCAGGGCCACGCCTGCCAGCAGGGCGATCGCCACCAGGCGAGCGGCCGGGATCAGGTCCGTCAACGATTCGAGCTTGGCCGCCCCCAGTTTTTGCAGCAGCTGACTCAAAAACTGCAGGGGCAACCCCAGCAACTCCTGGGCGGCCCCGCCGGCTGCGTTGGCCTCAGAGGCCTGGGGCTGGCTCACCAAGGGGGCTGGCTCCGCCACGGGGATCTGGTGGGCCGCTTCGGGCTGGAACGCAGGTTCAAGCCCGATGTCTGGCTGGGGCTCGGGTTCTGGTTCTTGGTAGGCGATGGGCTGTTCGATCACCATCTCTTCGGTGATCAGCATCGCTTCGAGCTCCAGCTCGGGTTCGCTCAACACCGGGGTTTCCATCGCGTCGGGGGCTTGTTCGATCTGCTGGGGCTCGTGGGCGGAGTCATGGCCTAGGTCCTGGCCAGGATCCATCGCGGTTTCAAGGCCAGATTCGGCACCAGCCTCTTGGTCAGAGCCTTGGCCGGGCTCTTGAGAGGGCTCCTGGCCGGGTTCCTGGCTGTGCTCGTCGTGCAAGGCATCCCGCGCCGAAGGCCGCCGAAGTTATAAGCCCCGCGTCAAACCGGGGCCAGCCCTTTGTCGTTGAACACACCCTCAAACAACACCGAGCTGAGATAGCGCTCACCGGAATCGGGCAGCACCACCACGATCGTTTTGCCGGCGAAGGCCTCCTCCTGGGCCAGACGCAGGGCCGCCACGGTGGCGGCACCGCAGGAAATCCCCGCCAGGATTCCCTCCTCTTTCATCAGGCGGCGGGCCATGGCCACCGCCTCCTCATCGCCCACGGTTTCCACCCGATCCACCAGCGAGAGATCCAGGTTGGCGGGCACAAAGCCAGCGCCAATGCCCTGAATCTTGTGGGGTCCGGGTTTGACCGCATCGCCAGCGATGGTTTGGCTGATCACCGGGCTGTTGGTGGGTTCCACCGCCACCGACACGATCGGCTTGCCCTTGGTGGTTTTGATGAAGCGGCTGACACCGGTGATGGTGCCGCCGGTGCCGACACCAGCCACCACGGCATCCACCTGGCCATCGGTGTCGTTCCAGATTTCTGGCCCCGTGGTGTCGTGGTGGATCTGGGGATTGGCGGGATTGGCGAACTGCTGCAGCAGCAGGTAGCGGTCGGGATCGGAATCGGCCAGCTGCTGGGCGGCCGCAATGGCACCCGGCATCCCCAGCCGACCCTCGGTGAGCACCAGGTGGGCGCCATAGGCCGTGAGCAACTTGCGCCGCTCCAGGCTCATGGTTTCCGGCATGGTGAGGGTGAGGCGAATGCCGCGGGATGCGGCCACAAACGCCAGGGCAATGCCGGTGTTTCCGCTGGTGGGCTCCACCAGTTCCTTGCCGGGGCCCAGCAGGCCATCTTTTTCCGCCTGCCAGATCATCGCCGCACCGATGCGGCATTTCACGGAGAAGGCGGGATTGCGGCCCTCGATTTTGGCCAGCACCCTCGCCTTGGAGCCCTTGGTCACCCGGTTGAGCTGCACAAGCGGGGTGTTGCCGATCGAGAGGCTGTTGTCAGCAAAGATCTTGGACTCGGCGGGAAGGCTGGTCATCAGCTGACGAAACGGGACTGGCGAAACGGGACTGGTGGAGGCCAGCCTAGGAATGGCTGCATTGTGGTCGAAGCTGCTTCACATCAAGCCATAGGGCAGGCCATTGGCTGGCTCGAGCAGGTTCAAGCGTTGGCGCCACTCGGCCACGGGCAGCTCCCAGCCCTCCTCCCAGGGAACGGCCACCAGGCAATGGGCTTGGCGGCCGATCGCCATGCCATGGGCCACGGCCCCACTCACCGCAGCAAAACGCTCGGTTTGAAACCGAAAACTGGCCAGCTGCGCCACGCCGGTGAGCAGCACATAGGCAGGAAAACCGATCTGGCAGGCGGTGATCGCCAACACGCCCGTCTCCCCCTCGGGCACGGTGCCAAAGCCACTCACCACATGGTGAATGTCGTGGGTGGTGGCGATGCGCTGGGTGAGCCATTGGGCCTCGGTGTCGATCGGGCGGGCGCGAAAGAATTCCGGGTCGTAATTCAGCTGGCGAATCAGGGCGGCGTAGGTGTGGCCAAGGCTGCCGGCAGGCAACGTGATCAGCCGGTCCAGATCGGGTTGCAGGGGCGGATAGCGCTGGTCCATCAGGGCCGCGCCACCGGGCACCTCCCGAAAGCGCCGCACACAGTCGGCCATCTGGGGAGTGTCGAGCATGTTGTCGACCAGATCCGCAATCGAGCTGAGCTGGCCGCCGCTACGTCCGATCGCCGCGAGCAACTTGAGGTTGTTGGCGGCGCGCAGCAATTCAGCAAATCGGCCCATCACCGCCACCCCAATCAGGCCCCAGTCTGGGGCGAAATGGTGGGTTCACAAGACGGCTGGATCGCCAGACAGCGGGACCTACAACGAATCGCCCAGAACGTCACGCATGAAGCAAGAGCTTCACATGTCCACAAGGAGCTTTACGCAAACCTGAAGATTGAATGAATTCTGAAGGCGAGCGAAATTTTTTGTCCGTAATTTCTCCCCCAGCGCGTTTTTGGCCGCGCTTGTCACTCCCTTTTCGCCCTTTACCGCCCCTGCTATGGCCCTCCTGAAAGCTGCCCAACTTGGGATTGAGCGTTTTGCGGCGTCCCGCAACAAGGAAAGCTGGGCCCAGGCATCGGTGGATGAGCGCAACACGGTGATCCGCGCCGCCTACCAACAGGTGTTCGGCAACCAATACGTGATGGCCAGCGAGCGGCTCGACGGCCTGGAGTCGCTGTATCGCAACGGCAACCTGAGCGTGCGGGAATTCGTGCGCCAGCTGGCCAAGAGCAACCTCTACCGCAGCCGCTTCTTCAACAACTGCAACGCCTACCGCTTCATCGAGCTCAACTTCAAACACCTGCTGGGCCGGGCGCCGCAGAACAAGCAGGAGATGCTGGAACACTTCACAACCCTGCAGGAGCAGGGCTACGACGCCGAGATCGATTCCTACATCGACAGCGCTGAATACCAGGAGCGTTTTGGCCACGACACCGTGCCCTACCTCCATGGCTGGGATTACTCCAAAGGGCAGGAGGGCCTGCAGTTCTCCTGGCTGATGCAACTGGCCCGGGGGGCGGCAGCCTCGGTGAAAGGGGATCCGGCCGGGGTGCAATCGAAGCTCAACAAGGTGGTGCACCTCAACCGCCCCGTGGCGGTCCAAGCCCCCAGTGGCGCACCGGCGATCGTGCTGGGTGAGTCGTACTTCTCTGCTGCCACCAGCAACGGCAGTTTTGATGAGGCCTTCAGCCGCGACGCTGCCGTGTTCAACGGCGAGCGCACCGACCGCATCAACGGCCTGCCCGTGATGGCTGGCGCCCGCAGCACCTCGGCCAACGGCGACCGGCTGGCCACCCTCCTCGTCACCGGCATCAACCAGATCAGCTACTCCCGCACCGCCGAGACGGTGATTCGGGTGCCGCTGAACCGCCTCAATCAGGCCCTGCAGCGGGTGAACCGGCTGGGCGGCCGGGTGGTTGAGGTGTCGGTCAACTGAGCGACGGCTCAGGCCTGGCTTCGCAGCGCTGGGGGTTGGCAGGGCAGGATCAATTCCAGCAAGGCCCCACCCCCTGGGCCATTGCTGGCCTGGATGCGGCCCCCCATGGTGGCCGCCACCTGCTGCACAATCGCCAACCCCAAGCCACTGCCCGTGCGCTGACTGCGAACCCGGGACGGATCGCCGCGGTAGAAGCGCTCGAACATGTGCTCGAGATCCTCATCGCTGAGGCCCGGTCCCTGGTCGCGCACGCGCAATTCACACCAGCCATTGCGCCCGGCCAGTTCCACCTGGATCACACCGCCATCGGGGCTGTAGCGCAGGGCGTTGTCGAGCAGGTTCAGCACGGCGCGATGCAGGCGTGAGGCATCGGCCTGCAGCGGCAACAGCTGCTGCGACACCACCTCTACCTCGACGCGCACACCGCGCTGATCCGCCAGGGGCTTGAGCCCCTGCCACACCTGATCCACCAGGGGCACCATCTGCACCTCACAGGCGCGCTGACCCTGGCCCGGCAGGGAATTTTCCAACCGGGAGAGCTCGAGCAGATCGCCCACCAGCTCCTGCAAACGCAGCAGCTCCCGTTGCAGCCGCTCCACCAACTTCACATTGCGATCGGTGACCTGGGCGGCCAGGCTGTCGCCCACCAACAGCAGGGCCGTGAGCGGGGTTTTGAGCTCATGGGCCACATCGCTCACCCACCGCTCCTGTTGATCGAGCTGGGCCTCCAGGGAACGGCGGCTTTGCAGCAGCACACCGATCCAGCCTTCCGTACCCGGCACCACGAGCACGTCGAGATCATCCGCGCCGCAGCGCCATTCCAGCCGCTGGGGGCGGTCCTGGCGCCGGGCCACCGCAATGCTGCTGTTGAGGTCGGGATCGGTGCAGAGATCGCTGAAGGCACGGCCGTAGAGGATGCGGCCCGCATTGAGATCCAAAATCCGCTCGGCCCGGGGGGTGATGTGGCGGATCAAGCCCTGGCGATCCAGCAGGATCCAGCCCGCCGGTGAGGCATCCATCCAGCCCAGCAGCTGGCGCACATTGGGAACGGGCTTGCGGCTGGCAACGGGCAGTCGCAGCCGCTGCAGCAGATCCCCCAACCGGCGCCAAGGACGCCTAACCAAATCGATAGCCAAAACCGCGCACGGTGAGCAGGTGAACGGGGCTGGAAGGATTCTCCTCCAACTTCTCACGCAACCAGCGGATGTGCACATCCACGGTCTTGCTGTCCCCGATGTAATCGATGCCCCACACATGCTCCAGCAGCTTGTCGCGGCTCCACACGCGGCGGGGGTTCTGCATGAACAACTCCAGCA
>JBEDHM010000225.1:0-2885 GCA_041174105.1 Cyanobacteriota bacterium
AGGAAATGCAGCGCTCCTACCTCGAGTACGCGATGAGCGTGATCGTGGGCCGGGCCTTGCCCGATGTGCGCGATGGGCTCAAACCCGTGCAGCGCCGCATCCTCTATGCGATGCACGAACTAGGGCTGACGCCCGATCGGCCCTACCGGAAATGTGCCCGGGTGGTGGGCGACGTGCTCGGGAAATACCACCCCCACGGGGATCAGGCGGTCTACGACGCCCTGGTGCGGCTGGTGCAAACCTTCGCCAGCCGCCATCCCCTGCTCGACGGCCACGGCAATTTCGGCTCGGTCGACGACGATCCGCCGGCGGCCATGCGCTACACCGAAACACGGCTCGCCCCGATTGCCAATGAGGGGTTGCTCGATGAAATCGGCAACGACACCGTCGATTTCGCCGCCAACTTTGATGGCTCCCAGCAGGAGCCCACGGTGCTGCCCGCCCAGCTCCCCTTCCTGCTGCTCAATGGCTGCACCGGCATTGCGGTGGGCATGGCCACCAGCATCCCGCCCCACAACCTGGGGGAAGTGGTGGATGCCCTGGTCGCCCTGATCCGCAAACCGGACCTGAGCGACGAGAAACTGCTGGAACTGGTGCCGGGTCCCGATTTCCCCACGGGCGGTGAGGTGTTGATCGGCAGTGGGGTGCGCGAGACCTACCTGGGCGGCCGCGGCAGCATCCCGATGCGCGGTGTGGCCCACATCGAGGAGGTGCAACCCGGCAAGGGACGCCATAAACGGGGCGCGGTGGTGATCACCGAGCTTCCCTATCAACTGAGCAAAGCCGGCTGGATCGAAAAACTCGCCGAACAGGTGAATGACGGCAAGATCGGCGGCATCGCGGACATCCGCGACGAATCCGACCGCGATGGCATGCGCGTGGTGGTGGAACTCCGCCGCGACGCCAATCCCGAAACCGTGCTCGCTGATCTCCAGCGGCGCACGGCCCTGCAAAGCAACTTCGGCGCCATCCTGCTGGCGCTGGTTCATGGCCAGCCCGTGCAGCTCAGCCTGCGGCGCATGCTGCAGCAATTCCTGGAATACCGGGAACTCACCATCCTGCGCCGCACCCGCCACGCGCTGAAACGCTGCGAAGACCGCTTGGAAGTGGTGGACGGCCTGATCAAAGCCCTCCATGCCCTCAAGCAGGTGATCGAGATGATCACCGCGGCCGCCGATGCGGCCAGCGCCAAGGCCAGCCTGCAGGTGCACCTCGACCTCAGCGAACGTCAGGCCGATGCGGTGCTGGCCATGCCCCTACGGCGGCTTACCGGGCTGGAGCAGGAAAGTCTGCGCAAGGAGGCGGAAGATCTGCGGGCAGAGCGCACCAACCTGCGCCACTTGCTGGATGACCGCTCCGCCCTGCTCGACACGATGGTGGCGGAATTCAAGGCGCTGAAAAAACGCTTCGCCACCCCGCGGCGCACCCGACTCGTCGAAGGTGGCGATGAACTGGTGGCCCAGCGGGCCGCCGCCGTGCGCCCCAACGCCGAACTGCAACGGCAACAGGCCTTTGCTGCCCTGCCCCCCGAAAGCCGGCTGCTGATCCAGGCCGATGGGTCGGTGAAGATCGTGACCCCCCAAATGCTTGGCCGGCTCCATCTGGACGCCGCCTCCGAACTGGGCGACAACCCGGCACCCGCCAGGGTGATCCTGCCCATCCAGCAACAACCGGCGCTGTTGGCCTTTACCGCCACGGGCCGCGTGGCCCTGTTGCGCTGGGAATTTGCTGGCCAACAAAACGGCAAGTTGGAGCGTTTCCTGCCCGACAGCCTCGAGGGCGACCAGGTGGTACAGGTGGTACCAGTGCCCCATAGCAGCAGTGCCAGCCTGGGGTTACTCACCAGCGATGGGCGCTTCAAACGGCTTCCCCTCGACGACTTCCAGGAACTCTCAGGTCGGGCCGCCACGGTGCTCAAACTCAAAGAAGGGGTGGAGCTGCAACGGGTGGTGTGCTGCCAGGAAGGCTGGGATGTGGTGGTGGCCAGCAGCACGGGCCGGCTGCTGCGGCTGAGCGTGAATGAAGCCAACCTCCCCCTGATGGGACGGGCCGCCCAAGGGCCGGTGGTGATGCGGCTCCTGCCTGGAGAAGCGGTGGTGGGTGCAACCTGCATCCCAACCAACGAGAACGACAACGGCGACCAGCCCTGCGCCAGCGTGGTGCTGGCCAGTCGCTACGGCCAGATCAAACGGCTCAGCACCGCCACCCTCCGGCTTTGCCAGCGGGGAGATTTGGGCCAGATTGGCCTCCGCTTTGCCGAGCGAGGCGATCAACTGGTGGATCTGTGCAGCGCTGAAACAGCGTTGATCAGTGGGGTGGTGAGTGAAACCCGCAACGTTCGGCTTGAGCCATCCCAGCTCGAAGCCCAGGACCCCAGCGGCTTGGGCGACAACCTAGGCCTGAAGGCCGGCGAACACCTCCAATCCCTGGTGCCCCTGATCAGCTGAACCCCGTTGGTTGATCCCCTTTAGCTGATCCAGATTTGGCGCTGGCGTATCAACCAACCGTGGCCGCCAGGCCTCCAGGCTCCAGCATCAACTTGCTGGAACGCACCGCTTCATCCATCGCAATCGGATAGGCGCCATCGAAGCAAGCCGAGCAGAAGTTGTTGGAATTGGCCTTGGCCGCATCCACCATGCCCTGCTTGGTGAGGTACGCCAGGGAGTCGACACCCAGGTGGGCAGCAATCTCATCGAGGGTGAGGCGGGCCGCAATCAATTGATCCTGGGTATCGGTGTCGATCCCGTAGAAACAGGGATGGGTTACCGGCGGGGAACTGATCCGCATGTGCACTTCCGTGGCACCGGCATCCCGCAGGGCCGCCACCAATTTGCGGCTGGTGGTGCCGCGCACGATGGAATCATCGATCACCACCACCCGTTTTC
>JBEDHM010000226.1:0-3567 GCA_041174105.1 Cyanobacteriota bacterium
CGACAGGCACAGCTGGCCTGTGGCGGCATGGATCCCCGCCCCTTCGCCGGCCTCAATCACAAGCCAACTCTCCTCGGGGCAGGGGGAGCACCAGGCGGCCTCCACCCACACCACCAGGCCCCGGGTGAGATCCAGGCCGTCACCGGGGTCACAACGGGCCACCGCCAGGGCCCGCCCAGGCCCCAGTGGGGCCGCGGACACCACCGGAATGGCGGTGATGGGAGCTTCGCCAGCCAGGGCTGCTTCGAGCGCCAGGGGCTGGCTGGCTTCAAACGGCTCACCCCGCAACGCCTTCAGCGCGGCCCGGGCAGCCGCAGCCACCCACACCGGCAGGGTGTAGCCCCCTGGCGCAGCCGCACCGGCCTGGGTGGGGGGGGATGCGTCAGCCATGGCGGTCGATCGGACCCCGATGGCAGCCCAGGATGCACCGTTTTTTAAGGTGGTGGATTGGCCGCCCGCGGCGCCCGCACCTCGCCACCCCGTTGATCCCATGCAGGACAAGCTCACCTTGATGATCCCCGGCCCCACCCCGGTGCCGGAAACCGTCCTGCAGGCCATGGGTCGCCATCCGATTGGTCACCGCAGTGCCGATTTCCAGAAGATCGTCAAACGCACCACCGAGCAGCTGCAATGGCTGCATCAAACCAGCTCCACGGTGCTGGTGCTCACCGGCAGCGGCACCGCCGCCATGGAAGCGGGAATCATCAATGTGCTGAGCAAGGGCGACACGGTGCTCTGCGGCGACAACGGCAAATTTGGTGAGCGATGGGTGAAGGTGGCCAAGGCCTATGGCCTGAATGTGCAGGTGATCAAGGCGGAGTGGGGCCAGCCACTCGATCCCGAGGCCTTCCGGGCTGCCCTTGAGGCCGACAGCGCCAAGGCCATCAAGGCCGTGATCCTCACCCACTCGGAAACCTCTACCGGGGTGATCAACGACCTGGAAACCATCGCCAAACACGTGCGGGCCCACGGCACCGCCCTCACCATCGCCGACTGCGTCACCAGCCTGGGGGCCACCGACGTGCCCATGGACAAGTGGGGTCTGGATGTGGTGGGTTCCGGATCGCAAAAGGGTTACATGATGCCGCCGGGGCTGGCATTTGTGGCCATGAGTGAGCGGGCCTGGGCCAACTACGCCCAATCCGATCTGCCCAAGTTCTATTTGGATCTGGGCAAATACCGCAAATCAGCGGCCGACAACAGCAATCCCTTCACCCCGGCGATCAACCTCTATTTCGCCCTTGAGGCATCGCTTGGCATGATGCAAGAGGAGGGGCTGGAAGCGATTTTTGCCCGTCACGATCGCCATCGCCGCGCCGCCCAGGCGGGCATGAAAGCCATTGGCATGCCCCTCTATGCGGCTGCCGGCCATGGCAGCCCGGCAATCACCGCCGTTGCTCCCGAGGGCATCGACGCTGAAAGCCTGCGCAAAAAGGTGAAAGATCGCTTCGACATCCTGCTGGCCGGCGGCCAGGACCACCTCAAGGGCAAGGTGTTCCGCATTGGCCACCTGGGCTTTGTTTGCGATCGCGATGTGCTCACCGCCGTGGCCGCAATCGAAGCCACAGTGCAGGGACTTGGCCTCGCCAAAGCGCCCACCGGCAGTGGTGTTGCTGCTGCCGCAGCAGAACTGGCGTCCTAAACGCCTGCCCCCTGCAGAGAGCACAAAACAAGCCCCAAAACCAAGCCCCCACCAAGTTGGGGGCTTGCTAGGCTTCACACCATGCGGGTGTAATTCAGTGGTAGAATGTCAGCTTCCCAAGCTGAACGTCGCCGGTTCGAGTCCGGTCACCCGCTTCAAACTTCAGCTAACGATGAGACAAATCTCGATCAGAAGATCGTTTACTTGATCCAGTCTTTTGCTTGATCAGATCGCTTGACGGACGATTGCCAACGAGAAGGTTTTCTGCAGATAACCAAACTCACGAGAACTGCAGGCAAGACGCTTTCATCCCGAACTCACCTGACCATGATCATCTACCTGGCTCTTAGGGGCGGGGTTTGATCAACTGCAGCACCTGGGGTCCTTTAGCCGCCATCCGCCTCTCGGCATCCAACGCCGCCAGAATGGCCCTTGCTGCTTCCGCCAGATCCCCTTGGCTGGCAGCCTGCTGGGCTAGCCCTTCGTGCTGGCGGACCGACTCGAGCAGCTGATCACGGTCGTCGGATGCCACCCGGGGGGGAACAGACTTGGCTGGAAGGGTGGCCGTCATCAGAGCAAATGGGGCGGAAGGAACGTCATGGAAGGAAAATCACGGTGGCCAATGGATAAGAACTGCTCCAGACACCCTGCTCAACGCGGCATCGGTTGGATCATTCCCAATAGGGCCATGGCTGTTGTTACAGCCGAGCAGTGTATCCAACTGACCTTATCGACGGAAGAATCAGGTGAACAGGGTTGTCAGCCTGTCAATGATGGGCAAAAGCCCACATTGGCAAGCGCAATCCTTCCAGACATAGCCCTCCTACCAAGCCTGGGCGGACAGCCAGAGTTAGGTGCCTGGCTCTTCCTGATTGCCCCCAAGGGCCGCGATTTGTTCACGCAAACTTTGGGAGCGCTGCAGATCACCGCGGGTGAGTGCAACGGCAAGGGCAAATTCCAACTTTTCCAGCTTGTGTTCACCCTCTTGGCCAGCGTGACGGGGTCCTGAAGGAGCCGAATCAGGCGACGCTGGGAAAGATCCGGGTCGATGGCTGGCAGCAGAACCGGTTCCGGCGCCCTGACCGCCCGCGCCAACGGCTTGCTGGAGACGGTGTTGAGAAGGAGGAAAGGCCATGGCTGGCTTTCTTACCATTCTGACACCGTTGCCAAGGGGCTGGGCGACACCGGGTTCAAGCAGCGTCCGCCAAGGGGGATGGCGTCAGCTCCAACAGGGTGCGGCAGTCCGTGAGTAGCCGCTCCACGTTGTTGAGGCTGCTGAGTTCTTCCGGATCCTGGGCGCTGCGCCGATCAAGCTGCATTTCGAGCGCCACCAAACGCTGTTCCAGCTTCACCAATCGGTGTGAGAGCGCATGAATGGTTTCCGCCAGATCCTCAGCGTTACGGGTAATGCGAAACGAAACTGACTCCGAAGCCATAGCAACGATGGAAAGCTTGTCGATCACAACACAGATCCACGGCTTGGCCAAGGCCAAACTGACGTCTTGCATCGTTTTCCATGAACCCGTTCTGGCAACTCTTGCTCTATGCCCTTGCCGGTATCGCGGGCGGTCTGGTGGCGCTGCGAAGCGGAATCCCAGCCGCCCCGCTGGCGGGGGCCCTCGTGGGGGCGGCGCTGGTGAGCATGAGTGGTCGGCTCGACCTAGCGCAGTGGCCGATCGGCACCCGCACCGGGCTGGAAATCGCCATTGGCACGGTGATTGGCACCAGTTTGACGGCCACAACCCTGGCTGAATTGCGGCAGCTATGGCGCCCAGCCCTGTTGATCACCGTGGCCCTGGTGGTCACCGGTGTGGTGGTGGGGTTGTGGTGCAGCCGCCTGTTGGGCATCGATCCGGTGGTGGCCCTACTCGGCGCGGCACCCGGTGGGATCAGTGGCATGAGCCTGGTGGGGGCGGAATTTGGGG
>JBEDHM010000227.1:0-4599 GCA_041174105.1 Cyanobacteriota bacterium
CAGCACCAGCGCTGCAGGCGTGGCCATCAACAGCATGTGACTCCCCCAGGCCAATTCATCCACTAAGCCCTTCGGCAGGTGCTCCGCGATTTGAAATGCCTGCTCCCCTTGCAATGGGGCCCGCTCGGCAGCCTCGGGGACGGCCCTTGTCCACAGCACGGCCACCAGCATCAATCCAACAGCCAGCAGGCTGGCGAGCACCCCTGAACGCTCCAGAGCCGGATCCAGCGACCCCGCGCTGGCTTGGTTGGCCACCGTCAGCAGTAAGCCTGAAAGGCCAATGGCCAAACAGACTTTGGCTGGCGTGGGAAGGCTCATGGGCTCAGGTGGCGACAGACGCTCCCGCAGGCGGCAAACTAGGGCGACGCTTGTACCGCTCCCTTGCTGCAGCCACCAGTTTCGCAAAGACGGCTCTCGCTTGGTGCGTTCGCCGCTCTGGCCTTCGCCGTGATTGCCCTGATCTGGCCCAGCAGCTCCTGGGCAGTCTCAGCGTTGTCCCTTCCAGCTACTCCTCCTGCGGATCGGGTTGTGGATGGAGCTGATGTCTTGAGTCGTGCTGCAGTTGGAGACCTCAGCAACCAGCTGCAAGCCTTCGGCCCCGAACACGTGGATGCCCACTTGATCACCGTGGCCCGCCTGGATTACGGGTTGAGTCTTCCGGAACTGGCCCAGCAAGTGGTGGATCGCTGGGTGGCATCTGGCTCCGAAGACAACCAACTGTTGTTTGTGCTCGACTCCAAAACCGCTGCCGCCGCAGTCGCCGTTTCCCCCGGCCTGCAGGGAGAACTCAACAGCGATTTGTTGCGCAGCACCGCCCGAGCCACCATGGCCCCCCTGCTCCGTGATGGTGCCCGCTACCGCCAGGCCAGCCTGGATGGGATGGAACGGCTTTTGACCGTGCTTCAAGGGGGCGACGACCCAGGGGAACCGCTCACCGCCGAGGTTATCAGTCCCGCTTCTAACGTGCCAACCAAGGAGGAAACCTCCGCCAGCAATGCCTTCACCTGGGTGGTGGTGTTGCTGGTGGTAGGCACCATTGTGCCGATGCTCACCTGGTGGTTTTTTTCACGCTGATTACCGATGGCTCTTACCGATTGGACCGGGGCCTTTGGTCGGGCCCAGCAACGTGATCTCAACCACGACCTTGAACGCGGCTATGAAGCTGCCCTACTGATCCAGAGCATTGAACTCGAGCATTACAACGACAGGCCCGTGCGCCCTGAAGTTGAGCTCAGCATCCCCAAGGCTTCCCAGACCCAGGTTCTGAGGCGTTTTCGAACGGCGCTCACCATCTGCCGCCAGTCGATCGATTCCCTGGAACCCCACCGCAACGAATTCAGTGGCCAGGAGTTGCGTCAGTTGCAACTGCTCGAAGCCGTTGTCGCGCGCTACGACAGCAACCGCCGTCCCTTACCGACGATGAGTCGCTCACCGGAGGTGCTCCCCCGCAGCCTCATCGGGGTAATGGATCAGGTGCGCCGCCAGCTCGATCCGGAGGCGGAGGCCAACGTGGTGGCCGGTTTCCGTCGTCGACGGGATTCCACCCTGATTTCGCTGCGGATTCTTCTGCTGCTGATTCTGGTGCCTGTTTTGGTGCAGCAGATCAGCCGCATCTATGTGGTGTCCCCCTTGGTGGATCGTTTTGCGACTGCCAACAGTGTTTTGAACTATCCCAAGCCGCACCTTGAGGAAAAGGCCATCCGAAAGTTGAGGGATTTCCAGAGCCAGATTGAGTTTGAGGCCCTGCTCAATGGCAAGCCGTTACCAACTCGCGACGAGATCCAAACCGAACTCAGCCAAAAGGCTGCCGAACTTCAAGTCGAAACCCAGCAAGAAAGCACCCATGCCATCAAAAATGTGCTGGCCGATGTGGGTGCGCTGATTGGGTTTGTGTTGGTCTGCGTTTTCGGCCAACGCGATCTTCAGGTGTTACGGGGCTTTATTGACGAACTGATCTATGGCTTGAGCGACAGTGCCAAGGCCTTTGCGATCATCTTGTTTACCGATATCTTTGTGGGTTTCCACAGTCCGGAAGGCTGGACAGTGCTGTTGGATGGGGTAGCCCATCACCTTGGTTTACCCGCAGAAGAGAATTTCATCCTGCTCTTCATTGCCACCTTCCCTGTGGTGCTGGCCACCATTTTCAAGTACTGGATTTTCCGCTACCTCAACCGCGTATCCCCCTCGTCTGTTGCGACCCTGCGCAACATGAATGGGGGTGGTTGAGCCCGTTCCCTTGTCCCGCTTGAGCTGATGGCGCAGTCATCGCTCACCCTGGTGATGGGACCAGCCCGCAGTGGAAAAAGCCGATGGGCTGAACATCTGGCTGCTTCTACCTCGTTGCCTGTCACCTATGTCGCCACGGGGGCCAACCTCCCCGACGACGACGATTGGCAGCAGCGCCTCTGCCTCCATCGCAGCCGGCGCCCTGCGTCTTGGACCACGGCTGAGGTGGGCTTTGAACTTGCGCCTTTTCTCAACGGCATGGCTTCCGAGCAATTGGCCATGGTGGATTCGCTTGGAAGCTGGGTGGCCTGGGGACTCGATCTCGACGGAGCCAGTTGGGATGCAACCTGCACCCAACTTCTTGCCAGCCTTCACACCTGTCCTGCTGAGCTGATCGTGGTCAGTGAGCAGGTTGGCTGGGGTGTGGTGCCCTCCACGGTCATTGGGGGCTTGTTTCGTGACCGCCTTGGAGCCCTGGAGCAACGGCTGGTGTCGGTGGCATCCGCTGTGTGGTTGGTGGTTGCCGGACGGGCGATCAACGTGCTCGCCTCGAGCCTTCCTGTTCCCCCTTAGCCGGTTCCATGCCCCAGGTGGTGCTCTACCAGCCGGAAATCCCCCCCAACACCGGCAATGTGGCGCGCACGTGCGCCGCCACGGGCACCGGCTTGCACTTGGTGGAACCGCTCGGGTTTTCGATTGACGATCGCCAGCTCAAACGGGCGGGCCTGGACTACTGGCCCCTGGTATCCCTGTCTCGCCATGCCAACTGGCAGGCCTTTGAGGATGCACGGGCTGCCCGCGGCGGTCGTGTGATTGCCTTGAGCAGCCACGCAGAGACTTCCTATTGCGACTTCAGCTTCCAGCCCAGCGACTGGCTCCTGTTCGGTCGTGAGACCTCGGGTCTACCCGCCCCAGTGGTGGGCTCAGCCGATGCCTGCCTCACCATTCCCATGGCCCGATCCCAGCACCATCAACCAGGTGGGGTACGCAGCTTGAATCTTTCCGTGGCGGTGGGTGTGGTGCTGTTTGAGGCGCTGCGACAACTCGATTTGCTGACATCGGCGGGATCGCAGTCCTGACCTGCTTTTTGCCACGTGCAGCAAGGCTTTGGTAAGCGTTGCAACTTGTGTCATCAGGTTCTGTCCGCTACTCTCTGCCCGGCTCAGAGATCTCGGCTTCTCAACTGAGCTGTGTCCGATGGGGAAACGCTGTATGAAGCCTTTGCGAAAGTTGCCTTTGCGAACGTGTTTGAGGGTTGTCCTGCCGATCACCGTTGCGATGCCTGCCATGGTGGTCGCCTTGACCCCTCCAACACCCCAGCGCGCCTCTGTCGATAATCTGATTGCCTCCCTGCCTGCACCAAGCGCTGACAAGCTCTGGGTCAGGGTTCGTGAGCCGGTAGCTCTCTCCATCCTCTCCGGCAAACTCAAAGTTTCTGATCAACGGCTCGCCGAACTCAACGACGTCGAGTCTGATCACCAATTCCGCCAGGGTGACTGGCTGATCGTTCCTGCCAAACAGGCCAGTCGCACCAAATGGGTCGCGGCTCTCGATGGCACTGAGCTTCGCCGCACACCCCCTCTCCAGGACTTACCACCCCTGGAAGACCCTGGCCCTGTGGTTCGCCTGGGCGACACCGTCAAAAAGGTGGCCCAGCGCTATGGCATGACCCTCCAGCAGCTGATCCAGCTGAACCCAGGCCTGGATACGGCCAAATTGGCCGTCGGCAGCCAAATCAATGTTGCCCAGGCTTCTGGCAACCGACCCCGCCTCTTGCTTGGCATCAGTCCCACCGGAAGCGGTGGCTTGAGCTGGCCTGAACTGCCCAGCTTTGGTAATGGCGACAAGCCCTTTGGAGGCGAGACATCAGAGACCGGTTGGATTTGGCCCACCAAAGGGATGTTCAGCTCTGGCTACGGCTGGCGTTGGGGTCGGATGCATAAGGGCATTGATGTGGCCAACAATGTGGGCACCGCCATCGTGGCCGCGAAATCGGGCAGCGTGGTGTTCTCGGGGTGGGATGACGGCGGGTATGGCTACAAGGTGCTGCTCCAGCACCCCGACGGCAGCCAGTCGCTCTACGCCCACAACAGCCGCCTGGCCGTACGGGTGGGCCAGATGGTGGACCAGGGACAGCTGATCTCCTACATGGGCAGCACTGGGCGGAGCACCGGCCCCCATCTCCACTTCGAAATCCACCCTGCCGGGAAGGGCGCCATGAATCCCCTGCAGTTTCTCCCACCCCGCGCCTGATAGAATTAACCCACAGCGGCTCGGTAGCTCAGCTGGTTAGAGCGTGGGAGTCCTAACCCCAAGGTCGGGAGTTCAAGTCTCCCCCGAGCCCGCGCGCCTGGACGTCTCCGGGCATTGTGC